>JASGCX010000017.1:0-18473 GCA_030053925.1 Flavobacterium sp. | reverse complement strand
ATGGTCTTTATTGCTGAATTGGTTAGATACATCACCTAAAATGTGGGGTTCAGAAGCAGGCTTAGTATCTTCAAAATGGCCTTTATTGCTGAATAGGTTAGATACATCACCTAAAATGTGGGGTTCAGAAACAGGCTTAGTATCTTCAAAATGGCCTTTATTATCACGCATGTTTGGTGCCACGTATTGTTCATAGTACGCTTCCCAAGTGTCCCCTTTGGGGGGTGGTGGGGCTATGTATTTTCGGGCGTTTTCACCTCTCAATCCCGGTGCATGACCATCAATTGGCTTGCCCAATGCTTTTGCCGAAGCAATTTTTTTCATCACTTCTTCATCGTTACACAGCACACCAGGAAAGTTCATCATTTCGCTGAGGTACTTAATTTCATCTTTTAGCAACAGTGCATGTACATTGGCACTATTAAGTGCTGCACCTGCCGTTTCAAACGTGGTGGCAGGTACACAACTAGGCGCACCAAAGTTGAACTTAAAGTTTACCTGCTTGCCATTGTCTATCATAAATTCTACACCAGCCATACCACATACATTGGCTATTTCGTGGGGGTCGCTTACTGTGCCCACAGTACCATGTACCACCGCAAGTTTTGCAAATTCACTTGGTACCAACATGCTGCTTTCTACATGCACATGACTATCAATAAAACCTGGTAAAATATAGCCAGTTACTGGTTGCAGCTTACTGGTTATAGGGTTGATGGCTTCAATTTTATCGTTAGTAATTACTACTGTAGCTGGGTAAATGGTTTTATTAAATACATCTACCAAATTGCCTGTAACCGAAAATGATTTTGCCATAGAATTGCTTGTAAAAACGTGATACGAAAGCAACGAAAATAGTTCATTATCAACGACTATGGTAGTAATGGCGCTGCACTTATCTTCGTTGCCGTAGAAAAAACAAACGACAATGATTGCAATTGATAATAAATTGATAAGCAACGAAGTGATTGAAGATCAATTTGTTTGTGACCTTACCAAGTGCAAAGGCGGCTGCTGTGAAGATGGCGATGCTGGTGCACCTCTTGAAAATTGGGAAAAAAAAGAAGTAGACAAAGCCCTTGAAATAGTAAAACCTTACATGACCAAAGAAGGCCTGCAAGCAGTAAACGAGCAAGGTAATTATACCTACGATAGAAAATTTGGCTGGGTAACGCCTACTGTAAATGATGGTATTTGCGCTTATGGTTATAAAAACAAAGCAGGCGTAATTATTTGCACTTTTGAACAAGCATTTAACCAAGGTAAAATAGGGTGGAAGAAACCATTAAGCTGCCATTTATTTCCCATAAAAATTACTACCAGTAAGCAAGACCCCGATGTGGAATACGTAAACTATCAACCACGAGAAGACTTATGTGGTGGTGGTTGTAGCCTAGGTAAACAATTAAAAGTACCAGCCTACGTGTTTTTAAAAGAAGCCATTATTAGAAAATATGGTGAAGAATTTTACGAAGCATTAGATGCCACCGCAGAACATTTAAAGAAAGGATAAACATGACCACATAGACAAATACGCAAAAGGTAAAAAACTTTGTGCCACTGTGTTTTTGTGGTGAAAAAAGAAAGCATGCAACCTGCTTTTGTAACAAATGGTAGTGTAACTGCTGGCAACGCTTTCGGTGTTAATGATGGTGCTTCAGCATTGTTGCTAGCAAGTGAAGCAGCGGTGAAACGCTTTAACCTATAACCAATGGCTAGAGTGGTAGGTACAGCTATTGCAGGTGTTCATCTAAACGCAATGGGTTTAGGGCTTGTACCTGCTACGCAAAAAGCATTGCAACGTGCTGGCTTAACGCTAAACAATATTCGTTTAATAGAATTAAATGAGGCCTTTGCGGCGCAAAGTATTGCTTGTATCAACAATTTAGCATTAGATACCAATTTGGTAAATGTAAATGGCGGTTCCATTGCTTTGGGCAATCCATTAGGTAGTGGCGGTGCAAGAATTACCACTACTTTATTACATGAAATGAAGCGTTGCAACAAAAAAATACGGGCTAGCTACAATGTGCATAGGTGCGGGCCAAGGTTCTGCAATAATTTTAGAAGCAGTGTAATATTTTTTTACCCGCCTAAATATTGTTTCATCGGTAATTTTTTTTGTTCACCTTTTATTGTTGTTTAGAGCAAAGGTTTTTTTTAAAAAACGCATCTGATTTAGCATATCACATTTAACAATAAAAATAATAACACATGAAAAAGCAAATCATCTTTTTAGCCGCTATGCTTTTAATAGCGGGCTTTGCACAAGCACAACCATCGCAAAATGGTCGTCCACCAAAACCACCAACACCTGAAGAACGCCTAAAGCACGTAAGCGAAGAATTGAACAAACAATTAACACTTACTGCCGTACAAAAAGAAAAAATACTAGCAGCTTACAAAGCATTTTTTGCCAGCATGGAAAAGAATAAAACTAAGGATGCAAAGCAGCCACCACCGCCGCCGCCACCGCCCGTAAGTAAAGAAATTGCCGATAAACTAAGTGCCGAAAGAGATGCAAAAGTAAAGGCGGTACTTACACCAGAACAGTATAAAAAATATGTTGAGATAGAAAAAACAATGCGCCCTAAACATCCTGGTAAACACGGCGATGGTAAAGGGCCAAAGCAACCACCAATGGAAGATTAATTATTTTTTTGGATAAGGATAGATTTTAAGCGGGTGCATAAATTTTTTTGCTGAAAGCCAATGGATGCCAACCTTTTAAAGGTTGGCATCCATTTAAAAATCAAGCAAAAAATGGAAAATTGTTTATGCACTCGTTTTAAACTTATAATCTGCTGTAAAAGGCAGATTATTTTTGGTGTAACAAATATTGCTTGCAGATTGCATCATTATAAAAAGACAATTTTACCATGCATTTATACCAAAACATTTGTTTGCTAAGCCTTGTATTTATTGCTTTTGCCTGTGGCAATACGCATACTAGCAACACAGCAACTAAGCATTTGCCATTTTACAACGATGCTAGTTTTACCCCTGTATGGATAGATACTGCATCGCCTAATTATAGAAACATTCATACCATACCAGATTTTAGTTTTGTTAATCAAAATGGGCAAGTAATTACCAATCATACGTTTGATGGTAAAATTTATGTGGCAGATTTCTTTTTTACAAGCTGCCCGGGTATTTGTAAAAAACTCACCAATAATTTTAGTTTGGTGCAAAAAGCATTTGCCAATGATGCAGATATAGTAATGCTATCGCACAGTGTAACGCCAGATAATGATAGTGTACCAAAGCTAAAAAATTATGCTACGCAATTTGGTGTGATAGATGGTAAATGGCATTTGGTTACTGGCGAGCGCAAAGCCATTTATGATATAGCAAGGCAAGCTTATTTTGCAGATGAAGACTTGGGCGAAAAGAAAAATGACAACGATTTTTTGCATACAGAAAACGTGTTGCTGATAGATAAGCATAAGCGCATACGAGGTGTGTACAAAGGCACATTAGAAGTAGATATGCAACATTTAATTGAAGACATTAATACCCTAAAGCAAGAGCCATGAGATGGATAATGTTTTTGCTAGTAATAAGCATAATTGCTTGTAAGCAATCTGCTGAAAAGCTTGTTAACACTGCGCCTCAGCCAATTGTAATACCGCTTGATACGATTATGGCTACCGATAGTTTACTGCAACTACGCAATGGTGTGTATTACTTTAAGGGGCAATTATTTTATGGGTATATTCAATTTTTTTATGGCAATGGCATAGTAAAAGCGGTGCAATCTGTACATAAAGGCAAGCAAGAAGGTTGGGCTTATGACTACTTTGAAAATGGCAAAGTTTTAAGCAAACGTTATTATCATTTAGGCGAAAAAGATAGTGTGCATACAGGTTGGTGGGATAATGGTAATACTCGCTTTGTGTATCACTTTAAAAATGGTGTGTACAATGGTAGTTTTGAAGAATATTACTACAGCGGCAAGCCTTTAAAGAAGATAAGTTATTACAATGGTAACGATAGCTTTGGTACAGGCTGGCGTGAAAATGGTAAAATATTTATGAACTACATAATGAAGGATGGTAGGCGCTATGGTGTAATGAATGCGCAGCCTTGCTACAGTTTAAAAAACGAACGAGGTGAATATGTGAAGTAATTGTTGGCACAAAGGCACAGAAGGCATATAGTTATGCGCCACCCTGCGTGACAAACCCTAAACATAGAGCAGGCGAAAATATAATCAGGTTTCAGCGGGCAGAAAATAAGAAAAAACGTGACTTTAGAAAATCAAATTATTATATTTGCCAAATAATGTCAAGACTGAATAATGTCAAACATCTTTGGTAACAAATTAAAGACTTTGAGAGAAGAGAAAAATATACCTCAAAGACAAATAGCTTCTCTTTTAGAGATTGATACTGCAACCTACTGTAAAATTGAGAAAGGCGACAGACGGGCTAAACGAGAGCAAGTTTCTGTTATTTCCAATTTCCTAAAAACAGACTCAAAAGAACTCCTTCGTTTATGGTCGGCAGACAAAGTCTATGAGATTATAGAGCATGAAGTCGAAGCAACACAAATTCTAAATGTTGTTGCAGAAAGTATTGAAGTTTATCACCGTAAAACAACTAAAATATGAAACCATTAGTTAAATACAGAGGTGGTAAATCAAAAGAAATTCCACACATTATAAAACACATCCCAGAATTTGAAGGCAAGTATATTGAACCTTTTTTTGGTGGTGGTGCCTTGTATTTTTATTTAGAGCCTAAAAAAGCAATCATAAACGACATCAATTCAAAGCTGATTTCCTTTTACAAGGGCATCAAAAACGATTTTGAATTTATACAGAAAGAACTTATACAATTAGAAAAAAATTATACACTAAATCGCAGAAAGTTTGAAGAACTAAAAAGCAAGTCACCTGAATTGAGAGTTGAAGATGATAATGAAGCTTTATACTACCAAATAAGAGATATGTTCAATGATTTGACTGAAAAGAAATTTTCAGATGCTTTGTTGTATTTCTTTATAAACAAAACAGCTTATTCAGGAATGATTAGGTATAATTCAAAAGGAGAATTTAATGTTCCTTATGGTAGATACTCTAATCTAAATACTACGTTAGTTACTAAAAATCACAGCAAACTACTTTCTAAAGCAGAAATTTATAATGCAGATTATATGCATATTTTTGAAATGGCAGAGGAAGACGACTTTATGTTTTTAGACCCACCTTATGATTGCATTTTTTCGGATTATGGAAATGTAGAACACAAAGATGGGTTTAACGAACAAAACCATATTGAATTATCAAATGCCTATAAAAGTTTAAAATGTAAAGCACTAATGGTAATTGGAAGAACCCCATTGACAGAAAAACTTTATGGCGATATGATTGTAGATGAATATGGTAAATCTTATGCTGTAAACATTAGAAACAGGTTTAAATCATCGGCATCACATATTCTAATTTCAAACTATGGAAACGTAGCTAAAACCAAATTCCCTGAATTAGCATTTAATCAGGAATTAGCATTTTAAATTGTATGGCAAGAATTGACAGTAAAGTAATATTTGTTACAACATCACCAAGAACACCAGCTAAAATGATTCCCGAAATTGAGCTGTTAAACACTCATTTCGGAGGACAAGAATGGAATAACGATACACAACTTGCCTTTATGGAGCTATTGAAAGAAGAAAATTTTTTCAATGGCGAAGGTGCAAATGACCCAGCATTTAGTGCAAGAGACAGAATAAACAGAGCACCAAAATCACTTGGTTTTGTTGTGCTTTCACCTGTTATCAGCTTAACGCCAGCAGGTTTAGAATTAGTAAATTCAAGACGAAAAGACGAGATATTTTTACGTCAGTTGCTAAAGTTTCAAGTACCATCACCTTATCACAAACCTTCTGCTAACTCTGCTGATTTTTGGGTTAAACCATATCTTGAATTATTTCGTTTAGTTCGTCATTTTGGTTCTTTAAAGTTTGACGAAATAATGATTTTTGGATTGCAATTAGTTGATTATAAACAGTTTGATAACATCGTTTCTAAAATTGAAGACTTTAGAATTGCAAAAGCACAAAAAGAAGGCAACTATAAAAAATTTCGTTCAGAATATTTAGATGCTGAATTACAACAAATTTATAGTGCTGATATTATTGCAGGGAATACCAAAACGAGGCAGACAAATGATGCTTCGATTGCAAAATTTTTGAAAACAAAAGCAAGCAATATGCGTGACTATGCAGATGCTTGTGTTCGGTATTTACGGGCAACAGGTTTAATAAACATTTCACATATTGGAAAATCTGTTTCAATTGTACCTGAAAAAATTCAGGAAGTTGATTATTTCTTACAACATACTGACAGAGAACCCCGCTTTGTAGATAGCGAAAGCCAATATGTTTCATATCTTGGAAATGCTACAACACCAACACTTTTAACGGATAACAAAGATTTGCTTCAACAAAAAATTGCAGCAGAGTTTCCTCACATTGAATTAAGCGAAACAATTACTTTACAACAACTGAAAGAAATTTTTGCAGACGAATTAGAAAACAGAAAAGAACAAATTCTTACTGACCAAATTACAGCAATAAAAGACTACCGCCTTTTTGAAGAAATCAATACCACTTTTGACCAAATACTTGACAATTCATTATACGACAATCCTTTAATGTTGGAATGGAACACTTGGCGAGCAATGACAATGTTAGACGGTGGACAAATTAAAGCAAATTTAAAATTTGATGATTTTGGAAATCCGATGTCAACAGCACAGGGAAATATGGCAGACATTATTTGTGATTATGACGATTTTGGGTTGACCGTTGAAGTAACAATGCAAGGTGGACAAAGACAATATGAAACAGAAGGAGAACCTGTAACAAGACACCTTGCAAAAGTAAAACGAGAGACAAGCAAGCCAGCTTATTGTTTGTTTATAGCACCCAATATTAATGATGCTTGTATTGCACATTTTTACGCCTTGCACAAAATGAATATCAGTTATTATGGTGGAACTTCAACAATAATTCCATTACCATTAAACATTTTCATTAAAATGGTTGGCGACTCTTATAACGCAAATTATGTTCCTGAACCAAGACATATTCAGCAGTTTTTTGAACACTCAAATGAGTTAGCAAACACCACAAACAATGAACTTGAATGGTACAATGGAATAACACAAAAAGCATTGAATTGGTTGACATAAAAGGCGAAGCACAAAATATGGTTTGGCGTTTTTGGGGCTTGACACATATTGCCTCAACATTTGTTCTTTATTGTGCTTTAGTTTGGGCTTGACGTTATAAATTTGGCTTTGGTTATGGGTTCACGGAACCTTCGGAATTCCACAACAACGCAACCTCATACCGTTATGCGCCATTTTATGACGACCCTGCAACCTTATAGAAACATTAAATGATAGAGATTTTAAGACAGCACATTATTGACCGAATTGGAGATGACGTGGACGATAAGCTTGAAGTGGTTTTAAATTGCTTTAAGCCCTTGACTATTGGCAGAAACAAATTTTTAGTTAAACAAGGTGAGGTATGTAAGCAGGTTTATTTTATTGCAAAAGGCTGCCTTCAAGTTTTTGTTTACAACAATGATATGAACGAAACCACAAGAGACATTGTAACAGAAGGAACTTGGTGTTCTGAATTATTGAGTTTTGGAAGTGGAAAACCTGCCACCGAAAATATTAGAACTGTTGAACCCTGCGAATTATTGGCTATTGACAGACAAGGCTTTCAAAAAATGATGGAAACTGTACCACAGTTTGACAAAGTGTACAAACAAATTTTAGAGGCTTCTTATGCAAATTCTGTTTATCGTATCAACACTTTTGTAGCACTATCGGCATTAGACAGAATAAAATGGCTTATGGAATTTAGACCCCAATTAATGACAAGGGTTTCAAGCAAACTTATTGCTTCATATTTAGGCATCAACAAAGATGTTTTTAGCCGCCTAAAAGCCAAACTATAAAAAACATAGACTTTTATCATCGTTTTAAAAAAAGAGACACATCATTTTTGTGGCATCATTCACAATTAAAAAAAATAAAAATGACAGAGTATCTTTTATTATTTAGAAACGCAAGTGCCGAAAACGGCTACATTGCTACATCACAAGATATGGCCGACGATATGCCCAAGTGGCAATTGTGGATTGGCAATATTGCAAGGCAAGGAAAATTGGTTCATACAGCACCAATTTGTTATGACGCTTCGATAGTTGATGAAAGCGGAATAATTGCAGAACAACCACACAAAGAAGCAAACAGTGTTTTAGTTTCTGGATTTTTAATCTGCAAGGCAGACAGCTTGGAAGAAGTGCAAGAATGGAGCAAAACTTGTCCTATCTTAAAATATCCAAACAGTTCCGTTGAAATTCGTTCTTTAATTCCTTTCCCAATAAACTAATTCAAATCTTTTTGACAAACTTTTAAAATAGGGGAAAGTGGTTGTTTGTTTTCTTTTGTTGGAGTTTGAGGGAATTCTATTAGGTATTTGTTCTTATTTTTTTGATAAGTTTTTCAATTGGGCTTTGGTTATGGGCACACGTAATTCTATTTTCCCACCATCGCAAAACCCTTTTTGTTAAGGTGAAATAGTTTGTTTTAAAAGAAAGCTGTTGAGTGCATCGCAACAGCTTTTTACGTGTGCCTAATGTGTTTATTTGGTAATTTAGGAAATGCTTTTAGCAATACCCATTTCTAGCCCACGTAATTCTGCCAAGCCACGCAATCTACCAATGGCAGAATAGCCAGGATTGGTTTTCTTTTTCAAATCATCTAACATTTGATGGCCATGGTCTGGACGCATTGGTATCGATACGTTTCTAGCTTTCATCACACCAATAATTTCTTTTACTACCGCATACATATCTACGTCACCTTCTAGGTGGTTGTCTTCATAAAAATCGCCAAATTGGTTGCGTTTGGTGCTGCGCAAATGAATGAAGTTAATTCTATCACCAAACTGTTTTACCATAGCTGGTAAATCATTATCTCGTCTTACACCAAACGAGCCTGTACAAAAGCATAAGCCATTATTTAAAGAAGGTACTGCTTCTGCTAAAGCAGCAAAATCTGCTGCAGTACTTACTACTCTTGGTAAGCCCAAAATGCTATATGGTGGGTCGTCTGGGTGAATTACCATTTTTACATTTGCCTCGTTTGCTACGGGTACTATTTGTTGTAAAAAGTAAATTAAGTTAGCACGCAATTTATTTGCATCAATATTTTGATAGGCATCTAAAGCTTGCTGAAATTGTTTTAGTGTAAAGCTTTCTTCGCTGCCTGGTAAGCCGGCAATAATATTACGTTGTAGCAATAATTTTTCGTCATCGCTCATGGTATTAAACTTGGCTTCTGCTCGGCTCAATTCTTCTGCTGTATAATTTTTTTCAGCACCTTTTCTTTTTAAAATAAGCACATCAAAAGCTACAAAAGCAGCTTTCTCAAAGCGAAGGGCTTTGCTACCATCTTCTACTGTATAGGCAAGGTCGGTTCTGGTCCAATCTAGCACGGGCATAAAATTGTACGTAACAATGTGAATGCCACAGGCACTTAGGTTTTTAAGCGATTGCCCATAGTTGGCAATATATATTTCAAAATTGCTTGACTGTGTTTTAATGGCTTCGTGTACTGGCACACTTTCTACAACATTCCAAGTTAAGCCCGCAGCTTCCACTTCTGTTTTGCGTTTTATAATTTCATCAATGGGCCATACCTCACCATTTTTAATATGGTGTAAAGCCGTAACAACGCCTGTGCAACCTGCTTGACGAATATCTGACAAACTAACGGGGTCATTAGGCCCGTACCATCGCATGGTTTGTATCATTTGGTTATTGCTCATTTTGCTAGCTTTTTTTTAAAAAAAAAATTAAGTTTTAGCAAATAGAATTGTTTAAAAAGATAAACGCAAATTTTATTAGTTAAACGTTTTCGTAAACCTAAAAAGTGGAGCTTGTTAATTAATTGGTTACTTGTGATAGCTTGTTGTATTTTAAAACCTTGGCATGGTTATTAGCAGATGCCTACTTAAATATACATGATGAGAAGTTTATTGTATTTAATAGCCGTTATTTTAGTGATAGGTTGGGTATTGGGCTTTTTTGTTTACAACACAGGCGGCATCATTCACATATTGTTGGTGATTGCAGTAATTGCTGTGTTACTAAATATTATTAGGCGGGCTTAGTAAATGCTACTCAATTATTTTAGGCACTAATTTTTTTGCAAACAAACTTTGTAACACCAAAACTGCAACTACTACAAATACCAAAGCCACTACTGCTTCTACAACAAGCATGTATTTGCTACCGTATTTATCGTGTACCAACCCGTCGATATAAGTTATATACACCACTGGTATATTAGCCAAAGAAGAAATCATGGCGTACTTAGTGGCTGCTAATTTTGTGCCCGTTGCATATAGTGCTAGGGCAGAAAATGCAGCATTAATTAAGCCATAACATAAAGCATAGCTTAAAACGCCAAAGATGTAAAATTCTGATTTGTAAGGCAATAAAGCCATAGCTAAAGTAATAAGTGCAAATAACCCACCCGAACCAAGATACGCCCACCATACCCCTTTTTTATCGGCTATCCAGCCACCTGCTACACAACCCAAAGCACTAACAACACCACTAAGTGCACCAGTTACTAATGCAATTGTATTAGGGCTTGCGTGCCAGTCGTTTGCAACTGCCGACCATAAATTGGCAATGCCAGCAGTACCAATGGGCATACAAATAAGCAATAGCACAAACAGTAGTATTGGTACTTTTATCATGCGTAGCAATTCTGTACCCATAACGCCAATTTCTAACAATAGGGTAGATGTTTTTTCTCTTTTCACATCGGCTACTTGTGTAATTACCAATGCTACTGCTATACATAACAAACACAGTACAATGCCTACCACTGTTAAGTTATAATTATTGGCAAGCCACAAACCTGCACCACCACCTAAACCCACACCACCTAAGTTACCTGCTTGGTACCAACCGCCAGCTCTACCTTTTTTGGTTGGTGCTACACGTAGGGCCATTAAACCACCAAGTGGTAGCACTACAAATGTTGCCGCTACTTGCGATAGAAATACAATGGCTGTTAATAGAAGTATTTGTTTGGTATTGTAAGGTATAAGACACAATATTAGCAATGTTGCTGTACAGGCTGAAACGCCTATCCAATACCATTTGCGTAAGCTTAAAGTAATGTCTGCAATTGGTGCCCATAAAAAGCGCCAAATATTTGACGATACACCAATAGCTACAATACTAGCTGCTTGCGCTACAGTAAAACCTTTTTGTGTAAGTAAGTAGGGCAATACCACAGTAGCAAAGCCAATGCTAATGCCATAAGGTAAAACTAAAAAGAAGAAATAATACGGCTTAGTGTATGATTGTTGGTTCATTGATGGAGGTTAAAGCACCAATTTAGCAACAATCATTTACTTACCAATATTTTAAGTATTAACCCACAGCTACCAAAGCAGGTTGTGCTATTTCGCCGGGTATTGAAAGTTCTTTTAAAATGGCTTCTACTTCTATCAATTGTTCATGCATATCTGAAATGTATTTGGCACTTTCTTTTTTAAAGTATTGCGTTAAATTTTGGTAGTAGTTAATGCCTTTTAATAAATTTTCTCTAAATGTTTTTAGCTGTCTTGTTTTAGCTGTGGTAATATTTACGCAGCTTTTTTCTATTTCTTTTTTTAAATAAGCCACATACAAATTCAACTCATTTACAAACATATTTGGGCGATAAACCGAGTTCAAAATATCAATTCTGCCGTAAATAAAATCTACCATTTGCTTTAAAGAAAAAATACCCGAGAAGTAAGCCAAATTTGGTCCTGGGCAAATAAGTACCGCTTTGCTTACTTTGCGCAATGGCTCTATATTGTGGCACAATAAGGCAGATGTACCCAAGCCTTCGCAAAGGCAATCTTTTTCTACCACTTGGGCTACTTCTTTTGCTAAGGTTTCGTCTATTACATTGCCAATAGGTGCGGTACTTAGTATTTGATTAATTTTTGTATTCTGGTATTTTCTAGAAGCGGTACAAATGGGCTGTTCAGAAAATTCGGTATTGGCAATTAAGTATTTTTTAGTGCAAGGGCTGCCTGGTTTGCCGTCTGCTATGCGTTGTACACGTTGTGTTTCGGATGATGCTTTTTTAAAGCTATTAAAAGGTACACCTAATGGCGATATGTTGCTTAAATAATAATCTTCTGGTTTAGCCGTAGCAAGGTTTTGCAGGGTTTTGCTATCTACACTTGTTGCTTCTGGTACTAGTAAAAATGGGCTGCCCCAGCCGGTACTATTTGCTTGGTAGTGGGTTAGTAAAAACTGGTCTTCATTGGCTGTGCCAATACCACCTTGTACCGTAATGCGAAGTGCTGGTGCAGTTGCAAACAGTGGTTGCTGTTTAGCGGCTAAAGCTTGGTTGCAGATGGTAAATAACTCAGTTTCTAATGCCAATTTATTTTGCTTAAATTCTTCTAAAATAGGACCAAGTAATAAACCATCTGTTGCAAACGCATGACCACCACAGTTTAAGCCCGACTCGATTCTAAATTCAGATACCCAAATGCCTTTTTTGGCCAGTATTTTACCTTGGGTTAAGGCAGAACGATAATCGCTTACTTTTAAAATTACCTTCTTATTAGCCACGCCATTTTCATCAGGAAAAAAGTTGTTGAACTTATCTATGTAAGCATATAATCTAGGGTTGTAACCCGCCGAAAACACAATAGAAGATGCTAAGTTGCTATTGGCAAAGCCACGTAAACCCGCCAGTGCATCTGAATATTCAGCAGGTAATAATTCACCTGTGTTGCTATAGTTGTTTTTATCTACTTTACTCATTAAGTTCACATCTATTGCACCGGGTACAATGGCTGCTCTTAATTGTTTTTGTAGTGCTTGCTGGTTTAAAACATTGTTGGTAGCAAGCATTTGCAAGTAGGTTTGTTTTACTGGTAAATGATTAGGCAGTAGTTCAAAATACTTTGTAATTTCTGTGCCTAATTCAAATGGCAAAGCCTTTAATGCAGTTACTTGCGCATCTACAATTTGCTTTACCATATTTAAGTACGCCGTTATTCTTTTGGCTCTATAATCATCTTCTGTGGCACTAATTGGCTCGTAAGGCAATTGGTATTGCTTACTGTAAAATGCACGCAATTGTTCTGTTAACTCATCTTCTACAATAGACACAACAGAGGATATACCAAAGCGGGCAACTTTTATAGGTGTATCAATGGTAAATCCTAAGCCCATTACTGGGATGTGAAATGTGTGCAATGTTGGTGAAATCATGTAAACTTGTTTTTACTTGAATAATCTGTAGGATTGGATTTTTAAAACGGTTAATGCAAAAGTGTATTAAATTAAACGTTGAGAAAATGATATCAATCATGTTTTGCAGAAGTTGAGAAAATAAAAAAGGCATTCTTTTGAAGGAATGCTTTAATGCTTATTTATTAACTAAATATTGGGATATTGTTTTACAAAATCTTCAACAAAAAATGGGTGTAATGCGTAAATCATAAAATGTATCAAGTAAGTTTTGATGCAGTGTAGGAATTAGTATTCTGTTTGCCCAGTACCAATGATGATTGAAAAACTGAAGATGAAGATGACAACAAAAAACCAAAAAGATAATGTCTAGCCAGATATGAAGCACAATAGAATTACAAAAAGCCGAAGATAACTTTCGTCAGCTCGTATTTTTGCAAACCGCATGTTGTACGTTCGTGCTTTATCCTCCGTCAACTATAATGTGGGTTTGTGTATAACTGTAGAGTGTTGCCAGTGCGTTGGCACAAGGCAGGCTCTTTTGCAAGGTTGGCTTTGTGTGCCTAGTCCCGCAAAAAGCGGGATGCCTGACTTGGTGTGGGGATTATTTTGTGAATAATATTTTAGGGTTATAATTTTTTCATTTGGATGAAAATAATAAATTTGTCAAAACTCGACAAGTCAAAATAATATAAAATGAGTAATAGTCAGTCTGAAATAGGACAATACCTACGAGGTCTTAGAAAAGAGAAAGGTCAGACTTTGCATCAAGTGGCAAAGGCTACTGATATTGATTCTCCACTTATAAGTAAGATTGAGAGAAGTGAACGCATTCCAACTGCTGAACAAATTAAAAAGTTTTCAAAATATTACAAGGTTGATGAAGCACATTTAAAAGTAATGGCTGCGGCTGAAAAGATTATTAAAGAATATGGAGTTAACGCCACAACTTATGCAGCAGCAAATCTTGTAATGGAACAAATAATCCCCTACTTAAAAAAATGACAAAACATACAACAGATAAAACCGAACTTATTTTGCAAGATGCCTTGCAAGGGCTTTGTGAATTAAGCGACCAATCATTTGACATGGCAATTTGCGACCCTCCTTATGGTGCTGCAACTTCTGCAAATTGGAATTATGATAGCAGCAAAAAAATGACTGGCTTTGGTGGTAACTGGCAATTAAATAATCAAGAATGGGATTTATTAACTGGCAATGAAATTTTCAAAAGCACTTATTTATGGTTATCACATTTGAAACGTTTAGTAAAACCAACAGGCTCAATATGGATTCATTCTACCTATCATAATGCTGGATTTGTAAATGTGGTTTGCCAATTGTTAGGATTGGAGATTATTAATGAAGTTGTTTGGTATAAAAGAAATGCTTTTCCAAACCTTTCTGCAAGGCGGCTGACAGCAAGCCATGAAACTATTTTATGGGTGCATACGGGCGGCGATAAGCGTAAATACAATTTTAATTATGATGATGTAAAAAAAGCAAAGTTTGCTGGCGACAATATGAAGGAAGCCGACAAACAATTAAGAACCGTTTGGGATGTTCCAAATAATAAAGCAAAAGATGAATTACAATTTGGTACACACCCTACACAAAAGCCAATGCGTATAGCTGAACGATTGTTATTAATATCAGGTATAAAAGGAGGAAAATTATTAGTTCCTTTTGCTGGCTCTGGTACAGAAATGATTGCAGGGATGAAATACGGTATGCAATCAGTAGGTTTTGAAATAAACGAAGAATATTTTAAACATGCTTCCGAACGAATTTTATTTGAAGAAAACAAAGTTAAAAGCCAACTCTTTCAAGAATGCTAAAACCAAACAATATTGTTGAGCCTGTTATAAAATGGTCTGGTAGCAAAAGGTATGTTGCTCCTGAATTGAGTAAATATATCAGCATTCAAAAAAGATATATCGAACCTTTTATTGGTGGCGGTGCTATGTTGCCATTTCGTCAAATTCCTAATGCTCTTGCAAGTGATATTATTCCTGAACTTGTAAACCTTTGGAAACAGATACAAAGCAATCCTACTGGAGTTGCACAAGAATATCAAACTCGTTGGGATAGATTGCAGAAAGAAGGGCATAGTGTTTATTATGAGGTTCGGGATAGTTTCAACAAAACAAAAAATGAGTTTGACTTTTTATTTCTCACTCGTACTTGCGTTAATGGTTTGATTCGTTATAATACAAGTGGAGAATTTAATAATTCTATGCACAAAAATCGTCCGGGAATTAACCCTAAAACTTTTAGGGAAATACTACAGAAATGGAGTCATTTTATTAAGAATGTTGAGTTTCGTAAATGTGATTATAGGGAAACACTTGCTGATGCCAACAAAAATGATTTTGTATTTCTTGACCCTCCTTATGGTGGAACAAAAGACAGATACACGAAAACTGAATTTATTTTACAGGACTTTTACAATGAACTTGAAAGGCTAAATTCTATTGGTGCAAAATGGATTTTGACTTTTGACGGAACTGCTGGAAATCGTGAATACGATTTTCAATTGCCCCAAGAATTATACAAGCATAAAACTGAAATCAAAACTGGTAATTCTCCTTTTACAAAGTCAATGAGAACAAGTATTGACGCTGTTTATGAATCAGTATATTTTAATTTTCAATCCAACGCTGAATTGAGAAGCAATATTAGGAAGAATGTTACTCAAGAATTTGCATTTATCTGATAATAAAATATGCCCAATGCTTTCCGTTCCATCGCTCTTGAATTCAAATGCAAAAATGAAATCTAATTTACCTTCTTTCATTTCTTTTTTCATTTCGTCTAAACTTTTGTAAACGAACGCACCTCCTGAATAGGATGCAAAATTTGTAAGTGGTGAATTTTTGCCACCGAATAATTTCCAATCTTCTTTCGCTTTCTTGTATGCTGTCGGTGCAATTTTGAAAAGTGCTTTTACATATTCTGTCAATCGCTTACCAATATTTTCATCCAAATCTTTTGCATTGTTCTTTGATTCAATCACAAGAAATATATCTTCTTTCTTGCTGTAAATTTGAATAATGTGGTCAGGTCGTTTTGCTTTGATTGCTGAAACCCTTGGCAAAGTAGTCCAGCGATATTCTGTCTTATCCGAAAAGTCCCAATAAGAAATTCCACTCCAATCTCCACCTGGCGGATTGCACATTGATTCAAAAATATTAGAATTCATTTGTCGGGAGAATAAAGTGTGCATGGCGGTATCAACATCATGTTCTCCAAATGAGCCATTCGGTTTTGATGCTTTAAAAATCACTTTCACACTTTTCCTTTCTAAGTTTCTGTTTACAATGCTTGCAATAATACCATCTACAGAAGTGGTGCTATCCGCTAAAACAAAATTGCTTAAATTTAAAACGGCTTGCCAAAGTCCGTTTTCGTTAGCAACTTTCGTAGGATTTTCTTTTAGGGCTTTCCAAGTCTGTTTAACCGCTGGTCCAAAAACAATTGTGAGAATATCTATGTCGTTACCAAACAACATTCTTGCAAGTGGAACTAAACCTCTGTCTGGTCGTGAATCATTGCCTCTTGGTTTGAAACCTGTAACCCAAACAATAATTAGCGGTTTGTTTTTCTTTTCAATCGTGTTCGCAAGTTCATTTATTTTGGCAGCAGGATAAATTTCTTTTAGAAGTGAAGCAAATTTTTTGATGTTCCCATTTGCCACAAGGCAAATAGGAATTTCTTTTGCACCGATTGAAAGTAAATTAAGTTCTTGTGTTTTGGTTAAAAGAGTTTTGAAGGTTTTAGTAACGGCTACTTTTTCAGAAGATTTCTTTTTCCAAATTTGTTTGTTCGGATGGTTCTTAATCCATTCGGCTTTTTCCAGCCCCGTAGTAACTTTCAAAAACTCTTCCCACTCCATTGCTCGGAAAGTGTCCAATCGTTTTCTGTCGTTAGAAAGGATTTTTACAAGTGTTGTTCCTTTCTCAATTAGCACATTTAATGCGTCTGCTGTTTTGCTTTCATCAATGATGCACTTTAGTAAATCTAAACTTGCCTCCATTCCAAATATGTGCATAAATTTTTTTCGCAACTCATCGGAAATTGCAGGGTGTGCTTGATAAATTGGAACGCAAACAACATTTAATTTTTTTGCAGATGTGAGATAAGAAAATGGAACAATAGGATTTGGAAACCGTGGTGCTTTTACCTTTCTGTTAACATCCAACTCAACACCTCCAATTTCTGCAAAGTAGAAATATGGAATACCAATCTCAGCACAAGTAACGGCTCTGCCGTTTCTTTGCCATGCATTGTTTCCTGCTGGTAGAGCATTGCAAAACTCAATTGCAAGTAGTAATTCCTCTGTCTTGTTGTCTGCCGAAACTTTTGTGATATAAGCATCTGTTGCTTCTCTAAGCGGTGCTCCGTATTTCGTTAGTTCTGTGTTGAAGTTCACATTCCATCTGTCGTGTCCACCAAGTAATTCAACTTCAAAAATCTCTTTGCTTTCTTTCTCTATGCTGTAAGATGGCATGAAAATATTCTGTGATTTTAAACTTACCGAACCTTTATATGCAAGTCCAATTAATTTCAAAGCCCTCTCACATTCAATTATGTTGTCTCCATGTATGCGTAGTGTCATAAATATTTTATATATATTTGTAAAATGTGTTAGTTAGAACTCGGGTAGTAAAATTCGAGCTTTTTTGAAAGTTAATGTTTATGTCTGCTTAGTAGGTTGTTGATGTTAATTGTCATGCCCAAATTTAAGTTCAGGATGATTTGAATTCCGTTCGTTGGGTGGTGGGTGGGATTGGGGGCGTTGGCATTTTTAGCTCTTTTGCAAGGTTGGCTTTTGTGTTTGGGTTTTGTGTGCCTAGTCTCGCCAAAAGCGGGATGCCTAACTTGGTGTGGGCTATATTGCTTTTGCCTTTTTCAAGATGTTATTAAAGCGGTCAATGTCAGTAAGCAATTTTGGCAAGTGATTGTCAAACCATGTAAGAAATGTTAGCATTTCATTGTACTGGTTTTCTAAGTCCTGCAAATTGCCAAAGATTGGTTCGTAATGATAAACTCTATTACGTAATGTTCTGATGCGATATAATGCGTCTGCGATTGTATCTCTTTGTCTTAAATGCTTTGGTGTATTTTGAAATATTAATCTCAATGGTTTCCAAAGTAA
>JASGCX010000016.1:40803-60617 GCA_030053925.1 Flavobacterium sp. | reverse complement strand
CACATCAGCACATTATCACATTAGCACATCAGCACATTATCACATCATCACATCATCACATTATCACATTATCATTACTTTCTTTGAAATTCAGGTGATCCAATAATAATACCTGCCACTTGCGCTAGCATTGAATTATTGCCATTGTAAGCCATTAAGCGCTGCAATGATATATCGGGTGCTGTTTTTTTACCTGGGTTTTCTTTTATTGGTTTTTGTTTTGTTAGTGTATCATCTGCACTTGCCATCATATTGTTGTTGATGGTGGTATTGTCTGTATTAGCTGTTTGTGGTACTGGTGTTTTACTGGCTGCGTTGGCTATTTTAGTGTGAATTTCGGGGTCGTTAATCAACGGTATTAAGCGCTTAATGGTTTGTGTAACATCTCTTTCTGGCATTAATAATTTGCTGTAAATGCCTAATGCGGCTTCGGCACTTTCTGGCTCGTGGTTATTATTTAGCGAAGCAAGATTAAATGTAACGCCTGGTATGCGCTGGCTTGCCAATGCCAAACCAAAGTTCATGCGGTTTAATAATGAGCCTGTGTTTATCCAATATTGCCCTCTATCGGGAAAGCCCGTAGGAGCTTGGTAGTAGTACATGCGTTCACCCATTTTACTTACCCAATTGTAAATTTGGTAAGGCTGCAATACGGTTGCATTTAAACCACGCACTGCGCTTATGGCTAGTTCAAAAGGCGATTTTGTTTTTGCTCTTAAAGCCTCTTTACTCCAAAATTCTGGTGCAGAAACCATGGTAATTAATACCTGCTTAATATCGCCATCGGCGTATAAAAATGTTTTAGACATTTTATCAATTAAGCTTGCGGGTGGGTTATCGTTTACAAAACGTACCGCTAGTTTTTTACTAATAAAGCGAGCTGTAGATGTGTGATGTGCCAATAGTTTGATGAGTTGTAAGCCTTCGTTGTAGCCACCATTGGCAGTAAATGTTTTACCTAAAACTACCTTTTCTGTTTTGTCGTGTTTATTTGCTGCAAAAGCAAAATCGCCATCGTGTACAAAACCTTGCTGCATCAATTTATCTTCCCCTATTTTATCTAATGCTTTTTTAGCGGCTTCGCCGCCATAAGGGTTTAATGTTGGGTAAATGGTCCAGCCAGTTAATACTTTGGCAGCGTTGGTTACATCTTTTTGTGTGTAGCCGCCATCTACACCAAGTGTATGAAGTTCCATTATTTCACGAGCATAATTTTCGTTTAAGCCCTGTGTTTTTTTGGTTTTTTGAAATTTATTTATCGCTATCATTTGCTGCACGGTTAACGTGTCGTTACCCATTTGTTCACCCTTTTGCATTTTTGCAAAAAAAGCAGCTAAACGTGGCGGCATTGGTATATTATCGTTGGCTACGCTTTTTGCATTGTCAAGATATTGCAACATGGCAGGCGACTTGGCAGTAGCTAATAGTAAGTTTTCAAATTTGCCAAGTACATTGGGGCGAATGTTATCTCTCTCGTATGATAACACAAATTCGGCACACTCATTTTTAGTAAGCGATACATTAAAGTGATTGAACCAAAAACTTGTAAGTACTTCTTGCAATTGATTGTTGGTATAAATAGCTCGTACTATTTTTTGATTGATTAATTGCCTATACAATTCTTGCTGTGGCTTGTAACCCTTTGTGCGCATATATTCTGCAATCTTATCACGGTATTCTTTTCGGTCGCTTTTGTTTACAGAATCCTTGTCTATAAACCCATCTTTAACCGCCATACGAAGCAATACACCACCTTGTGGAAAAGTGTTAGCAATGGTTTGATTATCCATTTGCAAAGCCTCGTAGCCAGTTAATTTTTGCTGTAAAGAATCATCGGGTAATTTGGCTTCAAGCTGTTCTGCAAACCATTTTTCTACACCTTCATCTACCACTGCATCTACTTGGCTTGGTGTGGCACCAAAAGTAAATCTGCTTAGTAAATGCGCTGCCGCTTCACGCTGCGTAAAGCCCGCTTTTTTATACGGAAATTTGATTGAGCGATAACCGATGTTTTCGTGGGTATAAGAAGAAAGCAACACGATTGCTGTAAGAAACAATAGGCTGCAAGCGACTTTTATTAGTTTCTTCATTTTGGCATACGTTTTTTTGAATGTAGTAAATATGGCTGTGTAAGGACGAGGTAAGGTATGAAAAGTTTAAGAAGGCATCTAAAAGAATAACAAAAGAACCAATTAATGCAATTGCAGCTTGGGCATAACTGTTAATAAACCCCTTTAAGCGAACTCTATTTTTTATTATAATTACCTAAATAGTTGGGGACTATTTTTAAAAAGTGCAACTGCAAGGCATCCTGTAGTTTAATGGTGCTGTTTTATGCGGCAGCAACAAAGCGTTCTTAAAACTTTACGCTCTAATTTGCCCACATTACATTTGCAGTAATGAACAAGTTTTTAATTATAGGTTTAGGCAATGTGGGTATCCAATACAATTACACACGCCACAATATTGGGTTTGATGTTGTAGATGCTTTTGTACTTAAAAACAATGGTATGTACAAGCTAGATAAATTGGCGTATGTGGCAGAGGTAAAGTGGAAAGGCAAAGTTTTTATTTGCATAAAACCTACAACCTACATGAACCTAAGTGGTAAAGCATTTAAGTATTGGATGGATAAAGAAAAAATTGCGCTAGAAAATACGCTGACAATTGTAGATGATTTGGCATTGCCAATAGATAAAATTCGTGTTCGCTCATCTGGTAGCGATGCTGGCCACAATGGCTTGAGAGATATTCAATTAACACTTGGCACCGATAAATACCCAAAATTGCGTTTTGGCATTGGTAATAATTTTCCCAAAGGCATGCAAGTAGAATTTGTTTTGGGCAAATGGCAAAAAGAAGATCAGCCATTTATTATAAAAAAAATAGAAAAATGCACTGAAATTATTGAAAATTTTGCTGCTATTGGTATTGAAAAAACCATGAACTTGGCAAATATTTTAACCTTTACACAATAAAATACATACCTACGCAGTTATAAGATTTGGAATATAATTTATGTAGCAGTAAAAAACTAATAAGTGTTGCTTTTGCAACAGTATAGTTTGCTATATAGTTACTATTTAAAAGTTTATAACCATGAAAATTTTTTGTGTAGGTAGAAATTATAGCGAACATGCAAAAGAGCTAGGAAATGCTGTGCCTGAAGAACCAGTAATTTTTATGAAGCCTAAAAGTGCTTTGCTACAAGCTAATACGCCTTTTTATTATCCCGAGTTCTCCAACGAACTGCATTACGAAGTAGAAATAGTATTACGCATTTGCAAAAATGGTAAATACATACACAATAAACAAGCACCCCAATATTTTAATGCTATCTCGGTAGGTATAGATTTTACTGCAAGAGATATACAAGCAGATTTAAAGAAGAAAGGATTGCCTTGGGAAAAAGCCAAAGCATGGGATAATTCTGCTGTAATAGCCCCTTGGATTGAGGTTACACCTCAAATGATGCGTAAATCAATTCGCTTCTCTTTAAAAAAAAATGGTGTAGTTGTACAACAAGGAGATACTAAAGACATGATTTTCTCGTTTAATAACATAATCAGTCATATTTCTAACTATTTCTCGTTAAATATTGGCGACACAATTTTCACCGGCACACCATCGGGTGTAGGCGAATGTGTGGTAGGCGATGTTTTAGAAGGTTTCATAGAAGACAAGCGAATGTTTGAATTATTGATAAAGTAACCCATATCCCCCTATCTGAAAGCAAAACGTATTACACATGTTAAACCGAGACACACTTTTGGAGGCGTACAAGCTAATGGTCACGGCGAAAGCTATGAGTGATACGTTTGAAGCGAACCCACAGGTTTGCAAATACGAGCATAGCACTTCTCGTGGTCACGAGGCCATCCAAATAGCCACTGGTATGCAATTACTTCAGTGCGATTGGGTAAGCCCCTACTACCGAGACGATAGCATGTTGCTATCATTAGGTTTTACACCCGAAGAATTAATGCTACAGCTATTGGCCAAAAAAGATGATATTTTCTCTGCCGGTCGCTCATATTATTGCCACCCAAGTAACAAAGATGGCTTAAGGCCTTCCATTATACATCAAAGTACCGCTGCTGGTATTCAAGCAATTCCTACAACAGGTTTGGCACAAGGCATTCAGTTTTTAGAAAACAGTCATTCTGCATTATTAAAAAAAGGTGCCAACGGCGAAAGCCCTATTGTTGTATGTTCTTTAGGCGATGGTAGTGTAACAGAAGGTGAGGTAAGTGAGGCTATTTCGTATGCAGTTTTAAAAAAATTACCAATAGTTTATTTAGTTCAAGATAACCAATGGGCCATAAGTGCTAGTGCCGAAGAAACAAGAGCAGGCGATGCTTACGAATATACCGCTGGCTTTAAAGGTTTAAAAAGATTACAGTGCGATGGTAGCGACTTTATGCGTAGTTACGAAACCATACAACAAGCTATTGCACATGCTAGATTAGAACGTAAGCCCGTATTAGTACATGCAAAAGTGCCATTACTCGGTCATCATACCAATGGCGTAAGAAAAGAATTTTACAGAGATAGAGAAGATTTATTGAAACATGGCTTGTACGATCCATTACCTAAAATGCGTTTATTGCTAAATGGTTCGGGCTACGATGAACATGAAATAAATAATGCAGAAGCCGCTGCACAACGCATTGTTGCCGAAAACTTTGAAAAAGCTCTTGCTGCAGCCGAGCCTGATGTAAAAACTGTAGAAGACCACGTATTTGCACCAACCTCTATTACCGATGAAAAAGGCGATAGAAGCCCTAAAACAGGTGACAAAGTAATGATGGTAGAAGCGGCACTTCATGCCATAGAAGAAATAATGGAAGACAACGAAGAAGCTATTTTGTATGGTCAAGATGTAGGCAGAAGATTAGGCGGTGTGTATAGAGAAACAGCTAACCTAGCAGAACGCTTTGGCGATAGCCGAGTATTTAACATGCCGGTACAAGAAGCGTATATTGTAGGTTCAACAGTTGGGCTATCTGCCATGGGTGTAAAGCCAATTGTACAAGTGCAGTATGGCGATTATATTTATCCAGCATTTAACCAGTTGGTAAGCGAAATATCAAAATCTAATTACTTAACCAATGGTAAATTTCCCGTAGGCATGGTATTGCGTGTGCCAGTAGGTGCTTACAATGGCGGCGGTCCTTACCATAGTGGTAGTATAGAAAGTACATTACTTACCGTAAAAGGTATTAAAATAGCGTACCCATCTAATGCAGCCGACATGAAAGGTATTATGAAAGCTGCTTTTTACGATCCCAACCCTGTAGTGGTATTAGAACACAAAGGTTTGTATTGGAGCAAAGTAGCTGGCACCGACGATGCTAAAAGTATAGAGCCATCAAGAGATTATATTTTGCCTTTAGGTAAAGCTAATGTGGTACTTGCAGCAGATGTAGATAGAATAAAACATGGCGAAAGTATTTGCATCATTACTTATGGTATGGGTGTGTATTGGGCAAAAGCTGCCGCTAAAAAGTTTCCAGGTCAAATAGAAATAATTGACTTACGTTCATTATATCCTTTAGATGAGCAACTAATATTTGAAGCATCGAGCAAGCATGGTAAAGTAATAGTACTAAGCGAAGAGCAGCAGAATAATTCATTTGCAGAAGCCTTGTCTCTACGAATTTCAAACAATTGCTACTTTTTTTTAGATGCAAAAGTTGAGGTTATAGGCGCCTTAAACCTACCTGCTGTACCAATGAACATACACTTAGAAGCAGCCATGTTACCTACCGTAGATAAAGTAATTCAACGAATAGATAAATTACTGAAATACTAATATAGCATCGAAAAAGCTAGTAAGTAGTAGTTGATAGTAACGGCTACTACTTTTTTATTTTGGTAGATGGGGTGCATAAACAATTTTCTATTTTTTGTTTGATTTTTTAAATGGTTGCTAACCATTTGCTCTTTGCAGAAAAAAAAATTATGCAGCCAGTAGATGAGTGGCCGAAATTTTAGAAATAACTGCCCGTATTTTCGCAAATACCCCTATATTTGCACCCCAAATTGGCGAGATAGCTCAGTTGGTTAGAGCACAGGATTCATAACCCTGAGGTCTCGGGTTCAAATCCCGATTTCGCTACAAAAAGGGAATTTTCAATTAAATTTTGAAAATTCCCTTTTTTTATTTTTTTGTATTCGTTTGATAATGAATTAATTACACTAAAATATTGGTTCATTCACTTGGGTATATATTGGTATTTTCGGGGGCATTATATTTCCTGTGAAAGGGGATAACCCTGTAAAAGCACTTAAATTAATGTCTCTTTTAGCAATTTAGCTATTCTCCTTTTATAGGTTTTTCCAATTGGTATGTTCATCAAAGTGGCAAGTACTATATCATTTTCATCTATATAGTTAATAAAGTTTACATTTACGGCGTAGGAGCGATGTACTTGCACAAAGTTATCAATTTGCAATTTATCTAGTAAGCCCACTAGCGAATAATTAATCAAGTGATTGCTTTTATTTTCAAAATGTAAGCGTACATATTCATTTACAGACTCTATGTAAACTATTTTATCGAAATCGAATTTTAAGTACTTAAATCCCGACTTAACAAACCTATAAGTTTTATTATGAGATAAAATTCCAAGTTGTTTGTTTTTATAATAGTCTTTTACTTTTAAAATACATGCGTTAAAGCGATACGGCATCATTGTTTTTACAAAAAAATCAATAACACCATTTTGGAATGCGTCAAAAGCATGATTTTCGTTAGAAGTAATAACTACAATTGCTGGCATTCCCTGAAAATATGGTAAAATATCAAAACCGCTTCCATCGGGCAGTTCTATGTCTAATATCACAACATCTACATAATTATTTCTAATAAAAGATAATGCTTCAGTAACAGATCCTACTACATTTACCAACTTAAATTCTGGATAAAATTTTAGCGCATATTTAATATATGTAACGGCAACTGCTTCGTCTTCAATCAATAATACTTTCATGTAAATTTTATTTTAATGCTTTAAGCTTGTAAGGTTTTCCATTTAATGCGAGCACATTCCCTAACTTACATAACATTTGTTCTATTTCAAGTTTCGTAAAACATATTTTGCTTTTCAGGTTTAAGCTTGGCGAAATACATTTTGTTACTATTATTTGTTATACAAATTAGCTTGTTTAATTTACCATTTATGTATTCATAAAAACTCATTGGTCATATATCCATTTAATAGTTTCAATATAATTAAATACGCTGTATGCTAACTTATTATGTTTTATTGTCCATTTCTATTGGCACAAAAGGCTGGTTTAACCATCCACCTATTGTTGAGATGTATAGCGTTAAGCCAATATTTTATTATACATTTTAAAAGAAGTTGAGGTGCTTTACAAAAAATTAAAAGTAGTTTGCAGTTATCAAGATATTGTAAGTAATTGTAAGTTATAGTTGCTGTATGATTAGTTATAGAAAAAATTGAAGTGAAAGAAGTATTAATTAAACAACCAAACATCGGTTCTATGAAGTCACCAATAGACTTCACAAGTAAATTTTCATCTAATAGTAAATGCGCAGGTAATAAAGTGTCTAGCGGTTTTCTTTTGAATTTTAATGATTTCAAAGTCTAAAATTTACAATTAAAAAATGACTTAAATCCTTTTTAAAAGTTTCGCAAAAAAAAATATTTTTAAGCAAAACTTCAATAAAACCAACGACATTAGAGTTAGGTATAGCAAATTTAGTATGTTTTTGTTAAAAAAAATTAAAAATCAATCCTAAATCAAATGTTTTTTTTGTCCATAATTAACAGACTTGGTTTATAATTTTAATAAAACTGCCAACTTTAAAACTCCCTAAACAACTTCACTACTAAGCCTAAACTTAAATACACCTGAAAAAAAATGCTGCTAAAATTTGAGTATTAATTTATTACAACTTTGTATTTAAAAAAAAGTTGGCACGCAATTGGTGAATGCATATTTTGAGAAACTCAAAAAAAAAAATTATACAAATACGTACATTTAATATTTTTTAATGTTACTTATTTATGAAAAAAAGGAATTATCGCTTCATATTATCAATAAACTTCTACATTGTTTGATATTGGGTCAAATTTTTAAAAAATTTTCAAAAATAAAGTGAAATAATATTTTATTAAATTCAATATAATACAAAAAAAGCAACAATTTACTTTATATATCAGTAATAACTATATTAATGATATTACAATTAAAAGTTCTAGCTGTATTAGCATAAAGAGGGTAAGTTTCAATAAAGTTTACTTAATTTGTAATGTGGCAGGCGAAAAATCAGAAATTTCTGAACCCCATTTATTTTAATTAGAGCTTAACCGTTTTTTTGGGGGGCTTGTTCTAATTTTAGGGTCATAACCTATCTTGCTTAGTAGTATAAGCTATTGAAAATCAATTTATTGTTCAATCTAGGTTCTATGAAGGGTAAGGCAAATAAATAGTCTTGCTTAGGTAAGGTTTTTGTTAAACCGCAGCTAAACCTAGTTCGTTTTCTATCTTATGTGTTTCGGTTTTAGGTGCTGTGCTGCACTTTCAACAATTTCGGTAATCCGTTTTTGCCTTGTTTCTGTTGTTTTGGCAAACACTAGCCAAGACAAGATGACCTTTCGCACCGATTTGCTTAAACTTAAAAAGAAGTCTTTTGCAGTGGCATTGTTGGCAAATGCGGCTTCCAAGTCCGTGGGTATTGTTAATTCTTCTACTTCGTCCAAAATAGTCCAAGAGCCATTCTGTTTTGCCGTTGCTATACTGGCAAAGCCGGCTTCGGTCATTAAGCCTTGTTGTATCAGCTTTTCCACTTTTTCTTTGTTAATTTTAGACCAAGTGCTTTTTGCTTTTCTCTTGCTGAAAAATTGATGTGCACTTTCTTCGTCTATTTTTACTTTTTTACTGTCTATCCAACCAAAACACAAGGCAACATCCACTGCGTCACTCCAACTAATTGATTGTAAGGCAGACTTTTTGTTATAAAAAACCAACCAAACAGCTTGTTTGGAAACATGGTTCTTTTCTAACCACATCCTCCAAGCCTTTTGGCTTATTGGATAAAATATCTCTATCTCGTTTTGCTCCATATTTAGGTTTACATTTTTAATGCTAATGCAGCCCCAATGTTACGAAAAAAGTTTTCGATAAATAAACACCCTGTAGAAACAGGGTGCCGCAAGCCTATTAACTAGATAAAACTTTATTACGCTTTACCTAATTTTTGAAACCTGTTAACCCCCATCACGTAGAAACGCAACGCTTAATACTTATGCTAGGTTAATGCTTATCCTAGCTTTAATAATTTATATAGTATATATGTATTGTATTAGTCAATTTTTACTTCAGTAAACGCAAAATCATAGTTTTGTTTCAATGTATTTAAAACAGTTAATTCTTTTGAAATACGTTTCTTACTAAAAATTATATTCAAAATCGCTCATAAAACATTCTTGAAGATGGTTTATAAAATTAAATTTTAAATATTCTTATAGTTTTTAAAATATCAACTTTATAACTGATATATTATGAATTATTAATAAAAAAGCATGGTTTTGTATTTGTAATTTTTAGTTTATAATAAACACCTATATTTCTAATAATAGAACCTAAACAACTATCAACAAGAATTATTGTTTTATCAATTATAATACCTATCATAAAGCCTTGCACACCAAAAATTAAGTATAACCTCTTAAAAGATACACATTCTTTAAGATATATAAAATTTCAATTTTTAAGTTGTTATAAAAAATGATAAAATATTAACCGCAGTTTTTATATACAACATCTTCTTTAAATGCCAAATAATCTACACCCTTTTCTATAAGCCAATACTTCTTATGCCAGAATTTGCAGTAAACGGATTTTTTTAATTGGAAATAAATTAAGATTACCATTGCAATCGTTACTATCAACGAAAGAATTGTATTAAATTGTACTATAAGATTCATGATTAAAGGACGTTAGTTTGTGATAATCTTTTCGGTGTTTGAGCGTTCAAAACTAAATAATCAAAGAAGCGTTAAAAAAAGAAACCCAACGAAAGGCTATATCTATCCTGTGAAAGGATAGATATAAGCAGTTAAAAGGATTAAAAAGCTAAAGAAACTGGGATAGTAAAAAGAGATTCAGGCGTAATTTTTTATCAAACTTTAGTTAATTACCCTTATCTTACAACAGCGTTTTTATTATAGCTAAATCAAAACTTGGGCTTTGCTATTTATTAAAAGGTGATAAGAATAAAGCGATGAAGTTTTACAACGAAATTCGTGCAGATGCGGATAAAATGTTGGGACAAGGCCAAACTTAAATCACAATTACAATTTACCATCAACGAATTAAATAAGTTAGTTTTTTAAAATATATATGGCGTGGTTGCTTTTTGTACCATGCTTAATCAAAAATTATCTACCATCAATTAATCTGCTCAAAATGAAACATTTGTTATTGACTGGTTTACTAAGTATAACCCTTGTAGCAAACAGCCAAATACTACCACTAAGAGAACAAGCAAAAGTAATAGACGAAGTATTGGCCGATAGGCTAAACCACTTGCTACCAACTTTAATGGAAAGAAATGGTATAGATATGTGGGTGATGATTACAAGTGAATACAACGAAGATCCTGTGGTAAAAACCATGCTGCCAGCTACTTGGCTAAATGCAAGACGTAGAACCATTTTAGTGTTTTACAACAATGCTAAACAACAAGTATTTAAAAAGCTGGCTGTGGCTAGATATGCTGTGGGCACCGAAATTGAAGCCGCATGGGATATGAAAAAATATCCTGACCAATGGGATGCTTTAACGGCCCTCATCAACCAATACAACCCTAATAAAATAGCACTTAATATTTCTGATAATTTTGCCCATGCAGATGGTTTAGACCACTCGGAATATGTGCAACTGACTACCAAATTATCTGAAGCCAATCGCAAGAAAATTGTATCATCGGAACCGCTTGCAGTGGCTTGGCTAGAAACAAGAACAGCAAGAGAAATGCAGTTTTACCCGCAACTTATAAGTATTAGTAAGCAAATTATAGCCGAAGGATTTAGCAATAAAGTAGTTACACCAGGCATTACTACCACAGAAGATTTAGTATGGTGGTTTAGGCAAAAAGTAAACGATGTTGGTTTAACTACTTGGTTTCATCCATCGGTAGAAATTCAAAGAAACGATAGTGTCACATTTAACCACTTAAAAGCTTTTACCAATGCTGATGCAGCGAATATTGTACAGCCCGGCGATTTGTTGCATGTAGATTTTGGCATTACCTATTTGCGCCTAAATACAGACATTCAAGAACATGCCTACGTACTGCAGCCCAATGAAACCGATGCACCCGATTATTTAAAAGCTGCATTTGCCAAAGCCAATGCATTGCAAAACATTTTAACCAATCAATTTAAAGTAGGCAAAACGGGTAATCAAATTTTAGCTGATGCCTTAGCAGAAGCCAAAAAGCAAAACATTGTAGCAAGTATTTACACCCACCCTATTGGCTATCATGGTCATGCAGCAGGGCCTACAATTGGCTTGTGGGATCAACAAAATGGTGTACCAGGCAGCGGCGATTTTGCCATGCACTACAACACTTGCTACTCAATAGAATTAAACGCTGCAAGTACTATTGCCGAATGGCATAAAACCATAAGAATTATGCTAGAACAAGATGGCTATTTTTACCAAAATGGCTTTAGGTATATTAATGGCAGGCAAACAGAATTGCACCTTATTGGTGGTAAATAATAACTAAAACAGCTAGATATTTTTTAACGCTACTTTAGCTAGAGCAAACCATTCACGATGGTCACGTTTTTCTCTACTGCTTAGTTGTTTTGCTTCGTTTAGTAAAGTGGTAAACTGTTCTTTGGCTTCATTAGGCCTGTTCATTTGCAGCAAAAACATACCATATTGATAACGACTTTCGTAACCAGAAAAACGGCCAAGCCTTGTACGAAACTCTTTCTCAGCTTGCGTTACATTGCCCGTAGCAGCTAATGCCATTGCATACAATGTGTGCGCTTTAGATTTAGGAAACTGTGGCAAATGATAAATTTTTGCACCTAAGGGTACAATCGCATCGTACCGTTTTGCCTCGGCATAAGCCACAATTAGCTTGATGTTTACGTATTCGTTTTCAGCAAAATTGCCTACTAAGCAAGATTTGTACATGTCAATAGCTCTCTCGGTATAGCCTGCATTTAAGTAAGCATCAGCCAAAGCCACACGGTTGTTAATGGTATCGGTAAATTGTAAATTGGCCTCCAGCTTTTTAATACTGCCACTAGGGTTAAATACAGTGCCTACAACATTGGGCACTTTGTTGATGTCTCTTTTATCAAACATTTCGGTGTATATATACGCAATGCAACCCACTATGGGCAAGCATACAATAATCCAAAGCCATTTGTTTTGATTGCCTCTACGCATACAATGAATAGCGCAAATGCCTTGCAACACAAAAGAGAGGTAATAATAATTTTGAAGAAAAAACATAAGGTTAGTTATTGGTGGGGTTTGGCAAAATCAGTTATTTGATTTGATTAGTTAAACAAGGACATTTACGAAGCATCTCAACTAGATTTGATAAAGAACTATCAAGCGACTTGAGATTATCAAAATTCTTTGTCTTATTAATTTTCATCTCAAACTTATCCAATTTTAACTCATCCATTTCTTTTAAAATTGTTTCTTTTTCGCTTCGTTTCATTTGGATTTTTAAGTCTTGCATTGTAGAAGTGATAAAGCTTGTACGACCATAATAAGTTTGGCCTTGGCTTTCACTAATTGCAAAAACAAAAGCATTGTAACCTTGTGGCAATGGCAATTTCCCATCATTAACATAAAACCCAAATCGTTTTTCGTCACTTAATTTTCCACCTTCAGTAAATACTTTTATTGAAGGAATAATCAAGAATACTTGTGCTTTATCTTTTCCTTCACCATTAAGAGCAACAGTTAATTCACTAGGCACACTACCAAATTTACCAGCAATTAAATCATCTATATTGTACCAGCCGTAAGCAATTATTTGAAACTGATAATACTCTGCATTATAAATTGGTGGGCTTATCTTGGTAGGTATTGTACCATTATCATTATTTGGGTTTGCATCAGATGGTTCAATTACTGTAATTTTTGTTTGCGCTTTATTATCTTCTGCTAAAGAATCTCGTTTATTCAACAAAGCAACGTAAGTATTCATGCTTTCCCAACATGAATCGCAGTCAGCAGATGGATTAAAAGTCTCAGGAACATTTAGCTTCTTTGAACAATTATTTATGTAAGCAATAAGGTCATCTATCTCTTTGTCAGACAACAAAGAGATAGAAGTCATTGCTAAACCATTATACTTATTATAAACACAACAAGCATAATAATGTGCTTTAAGAAATCCCTTCGTAGTATCATTAATACTTGCCTCTAACTCGTATCTATGTATAAAGTTAATATTGTTCCTAATATAAGCGTACAGTAATTTTCTATTAGGCCATCTATTTTCTATCCATGCAAGGTCAGGGCCAGTTAAGCTTTTACCAATAGCATGGCAAGAGGCACAGTTGGTTTTAAATATGTCTCTACCGTTTGGTTGTTCAGATGCTTTGGTGGTTATTGGTGTTGGTGTTTCCCATACTATTTTGCCATTATTGTTTTTGCCTTTGTACAGTTGCATGCTTGTATTGGCAAATGCTGTAGGTACATTTATAGCTATTGGTTTTTTAATGGTTGACGCTTCTTTTGTTGCAATGTAAAACATGCCTTCAGTACTTAAAATGCCATTTTTTGTTTGTGTAGTTAGGCCTGCTTTAAGCATGGCATCTAAGCTGAGGGCTTCTTTTATTTCTAGCGTTACATTTTGCGAAGCGGCTTCTATAGTGCCTTTTGCAATCGAAATTTTTATGCCTTGCTTGGTGACGATATTATTGTGTACGGATGTGTTTATGGTAAATGTTTGTACCGCAAGATTATTAGGGTTTAAATATTTTGAGGCATTTGAAGCTGCATCATTATTGCAAGCATACAAGATGGCTAAGCAAATAATAAAAGAACTAACCACTAGCTTTTTCATAAGCGGTATATATTTAGTTTGAAGGCTACTTTTCAAAAATTAAAAATATACATCACTAAACAATTTTCAAAATGTAATTTCAATAATAAACCGCCTAACTACAAAAAGCATAGGCGGTTTATTTATTTATGCTGCTTACTATTTTTACTAATCATCGTCATCTTTTTTCTTAGCGCCTAGCTTTACAAAGGCTGCTCTACTTGGTGCTGGCACTACATAATCTAGGCCTTTAATGCCCTTCCACAAAAGGGTATTAAATACCAAATCAGGCACTGCATCTTCTTTGCTCCAATTGTATTTTTCGCTTAATGTGGTTAATGCACTGGCTTTTACATTTTTATCGTTAAGGTCTACGTTTGATGCTTTAGCTACATAAGCTGTTGCATCTGCATTGGCTGTAAAGCAACGCCACATTGGTTCTGCGGCGGCATCGTATTGTGTCATTGGTGGCATGCCTAGTATTAATTCCATAGTACGCAATACAGAAGAAGTGCTGTACATGGTATGGTCTACAAAATTTCTTTTTACATGTGGGCCTATCACATAGCAAGGGCTTCTGTGTGCATCTACATGGTCGGGACCATTTTGTGCATCGTCTTCTAAAATAAACACCACACTTTCTTTCCAAATGGGGCTTTTACTTAAATATTCTATAAACATGCCTACTGCCAAGTCGTTATCGGCTACGTGTGCAAATGGTGTAGGCCTATCTAAACGTACACCTTCGGTATGGTCGTTACCAAAGCGTACCGTATTAAATTGCGGCACTTGATTAATAGCTAATAACGAATCGAAATCTCTTTGCCATTGGTAAAATCTTACGGTATCTCTTACATCGGTTGTATAGCCTGTAAAGTATTTACAAAAATGATTTTTAAGTGTCGCTATATTGGGCTTTGCATTATCTGCAAATTCGCCGTAAGTTCTAAAGCTTACATTGCTTCGTTTACAATTATCCCAAATAAAACCGTTTTTATTATTGGCTACAGCCCTATTGCCTTCTGCATCGTAGCTACCACCACGGCCGCCATAGCTTGTGGGCCATGTTTTTTCTAAATAGTCTGTAGCATAAGCCCCCATGCTCCAATTATGACCATCGGCACTTACTTCTGCATCAACATAAAAATTGTCTAGCAATACAAAATTATTGGCTAGTGCATGTTGGTTAGGGGTATATTTTTCGCCAAATAATGTTAGGCTTGTATCGCCATTACCAGCTTTCATATCGCCTAGTACTTGGTCGTAAGTTCTGTTTTCTTTGATGATGTAAAACACATGTTTTATAGGCGATGTATCGCCCACTTTCATTGGTATGGGATTACCAACTTCGCCTGCTGCATTAAGTTCTTTTGTTTTGGTGTAAGGTGTATTATTGTACACAGCTTTTGAGAACACACTTAACTGCTGCGGTGTAGGTTCTGCAATAATGCTTAAAGTGCCTTTAAATAAGCCTGCAATGTATTGCACATCTTGCGGCTTGTTTAAATCGCCTTGCTGATAATTAACCGATTGTCGTGGTCTGTAAGGTCCAGGCCCTTTTGGATTTGCCATAGAAGTAAAGCCTTTACCATTGCTTACAAAAATATTTTTACCAACTACTTTTACATTAGTAGGATACCAGCCCACAGGTATAAACCCTTTTGATTTGCTATCGCCAGGTTTAGACACATCAAATACCGCTAGGCAATTGTTATCTGCATTGGCTACGTACAATGTTTTCTCGTTGTTGCTAAGTGCTACACCATTGCTAGTGCTACCACTTGGCGCATTAGGGTATAGTGCTGCATTGAGCGTTTCTATCACTTGCTTTTTAACTACATCTATTACACTTACCGAGTTATCGTTAGCATTTGCAACATACAAGTACTTACCGCTTTTAGTTAAGAACATTTCGTTAGGATTATCGCCTACGGCAATGCTAGCAGTTATTGCTTTTGATGCTACGTTGTAATACAACACTTTATCGCCGCCCCAAAGGCTTATGTACAAGGTTTGTTTATTGGGCGATAGCGTACAAGTGTACGCTTCTGCACCAAGGCTCAAAGTATCGTACTGCTTGGTTTGTAAGTTAATGCTGTACAGTTTTTTATCGTCTCGTGTTACAACATACAAGCGTTGTGCAGCATCGTTTAAGGCTATACCAGATGGTGCAATTTTATTAGGCCATTTTTTGCCTAAAGCAATAGAATCTTTCAGTATTAATTTCTTGTTTTCAATAGCATATTTTAACACCCAGTTATCGTGACCACCAGTTGCATACAGATACTGTTCATCATCGCTAAAAGCTAAGCCATACCACGATTTTGCAATCACCACATTGTCTAGTTCTGCTTGCTTGGCTACATCTATCAACTGTATGCTTTGCACACTTTGGCCATTGTTGGTAACTGCCATTAATTTTTTGCTTTTGCTTACTACCATATTCAATGGTAAATCGCCAAGTGGCAGGCTTGTACCCACAGGTGTTAATGACCAACCATTTGGTAATTTTATTCTACTATCGTTTAATTCTTTTAGTGATTGAGCTTGTGTGGAAAGCCCAACAAGAACGCAACAGCTATACAATATCCATTTCATTGTAAAAGGTTTGTGTAAATGTAAATATTGAGCAGCACTAAGCCTACATTATGTTTCGATGAATTTACTTTTACTAAATTTAATTTTTATCAGAGATGCGTGGCTGCACAATTTTATAGTCATCCTTATTAAATCGAGGTTTAAAAAAATCGTACCATCCAAGATATACGTTAGTAAGGCCTACACACCATGCTGTCATTTTATCTATCATTAAACCTGTAATTTTTTTATTACTATCTAACATGATGCTGTTAGGAAAAATGGCTCTCGCATTTTTTTCAACCTCAGCAGTCTGACTACTTGAAAAATAAATATCCCAAGCACCAAATAAATGCAACATCTCGTGCACAATAGTGCCTATTGCCAAACCAGAACCCCTATAAGTATCGGAATACACTATGACACCTTCTAAAAAGAAAGGATTTTTTTGGTTATCATTAAAAGCATGCTGTGCAAAGCTTCTACCTGCCTTTTTTGCAAAAACCATTACAAGAATATTATCAGCAGTATTTGCCAATTTTACAGAATCATAAAAATTATCAAATGCCCTATATCCTGCCCAGTATAATGCCCAAATTGAAACAGGGTATTGAAATTTTGGATTTCTGCTAGTATAAATATTGTGAACCTTTACATCTTTATCCAACCCAATATTGGTAGTGGTAAAGGTTAAATTAGCGTTGGATAAAAATGTTTGCGCCTGTCTTTGTATCCATCTAAAAGCATAATCTTGCTCGTTCAACACAAGTTCTTTATCCTGAGCGTTCCATCCTAATTTATCATCAGAAACAAAAACGTTAATTACATGCACTTTACCTTTTAAGGCTTTTGCGCTGCCATAAGCATCGTTAAACTTGATGGTATCTTTTGGGTATTGCGCTATAACCTTGTGTGTGCCCATAAGCATTGCGGTTAAATAAAGTAGTTTTTTACAACTAAACATACTGTTAGAATTACACTGAAATTTTGTTTGCAATAATGTGCCTATTAAACCATCTATCAAACGCTACTATCACTATTTTACCAATATTTTTTGTAGTATTTGGTTGAATAAAACATCTGCTTAACAAGAGACAGAACTTTTAGATTCTTTACTCTTTCACCAACACCACATCGTCTACATAGCAAAAAGCATTTGCGTTACCTTCTGCAAAAAAACCAATTTCTATCTTGCCATTTGCAACTTGTATGTGCGGTATAGTTATCGTAATCCAATTATCATTGGTACTTGCAATAGTTTGCTTTTGTTGGTTACCACCACTTGTTGCATACATATACAACTGCACAAAGCCTGTACTATTTTTTACGGTTGCTTTTAACTGATACTTTCCATCTTCTAATGGCACAAAAGGTGTAGAAGTGATAGTCTGCAATATTTTACGTGTAAAGGTCGCTTTATCATTAATGTTGAGGCTTTTTTCACCAGTTACAATATGCCTATCGCTTTCGGTGTTAAAATAATTTAGCTGTGGCGAATTGCTACTATCTAGCGATACTTGATTACCTGCAAGCACGGTAGTTGTCCAGCCTAGCAGATACGTTTGTACAGGTTTAGCAGGGCTTGGTATTTTTCTTCTATCGGCTTCAAAGCTGCCGTTTTTTACGTAGTTGTTATTAGCAGCTACTTTCCACTCGCCAGTTACGGCATTAAAGTGCCAAGAACTTAACGAATTAAAATACGGTTTATCGCCTACAAAACTTAAAGGCAACCATTGATTATACCCAATACCATTGCCTGCAAAATTGGCCCATCTATCACCGCAATACAGTACCGTTTCTTGTTGGCTACCTTTTACCGTTACAAAAAAGCCTGTTTGTGTTACATGGGCATAATCGTTTTCACAACCATCCATTATTTGCATCTTATTAGCAGGTGTGTAAGGTCCTCTAATATCATCAGCTACTAGATAGTAAGCATACGAAGCATCCCAACCATAAATATTAGACGCACACATGTAGTACTTGTTTTTGTACTTAAATAAGCAGTTACCTTCTCTGCTTTCGCCAGCAAATACCTGTGTACAATCTAGCAAGTTTACCATGCCATCTTTTACGCCAATTTCTGACACATAAATTTTGTTTCTGCCTTTACCATAAGAATAAATTAAGTACGATTTGCCATTGTCATCATCTGTAAAAACCGTTTGGTCGCCTGTGTTAGAAGTGCCAATTATATTGGTCATACTAATTTCTTGATGCCATGTAAACTTACCTGTGGGTGTATTAGATACGGCAAACAACACTTTGTTACCATGCTGCACTATTAGCGCATATTGTTGCAAACCTTTTATATAAGCTACGCCAAGGCGGCCCACCCAAGTTTTACCACCATGCGGTAGCAAATCGTCATTGGTAAGTACATTGTTTTCAAATGTCCAGTTTATAAGGTTGGTAGAGCTATAGCAAGTAACAGCATTAAACGTAGCATTGTGCAATGTAACCGCAGGATTGTTGCGATAAATATCAGCTTCCTCATAAGCAACACCGTACCAATAATATTTTTGTAGTCCAGTAGTAGGGTCTATGAATTTAAAAATACCACCACCTTGGCTATTAATACCTTTACCCTCTTTGGTGTACCAAAACTGATCGTTTTTAATATTTAGCGTTTGGGCAAATGTGTTGTAAAAACCAATGGTAGCAAATAATACAAGCAATAGTATAGGTAGGCTTACAGAACGTTTCATAGTAGTTAGGTATCTAGTAAAATGGTAAAACTACCTATTTAGGTTAAAGCACCATCCTGTGGTAGCCTATTTGGTTGCTAAAATTGTATGGTAAAGAATCATTTGAAACCGCCTAAAGAAAAACTTATGGTTCTTGACTTAAATGGTTAATAGTTATAAATTGCAATCAACAAAATCTCAAATTGAGCATTAGTTACATCCTAAAAATAAGTACAACAATAAAGATGTCACATCTTCAAGGTTGTAATAAAATAAATAAAATCCCATTGGCTATAATCATTTCAGCCTTTCAGGCTTTTAGTTCATTATCAAAAATCCCGAAGGGATGACATGATTATAGAACCAATAAAACAAACAAAAAAATCCCGAAGGGATGACATGATTATAGATCCAATAAAACAACAAACATAATCCCGAAGGGATGACATGATTATAGATCCAATAAAACAACAAACATAATCCCG
>JASGCX010000016.1:33688-40555 GCA_030053925.1 Flavobacterium sp. | reverse complement strand
GATTATAGATCCAATAAAACAAACAAAAAAATCCCGAAGGGATGACATGATTATAGATCCAATAAAACAAACAAAAAAATCCCGAAGGGATGACATGATTATAAAAACAACATTATGGCAGGTACATTTTCAAAAGTTTACGTTCAATATGTTTTTGCCGTAAAAGGCAGACAAAACCTTTTACAGAAGCCATGGCGAGATGAGGTATTTAAATATATAGCTGGCATTATTAAAGGTAAAAATCAAAAGTCGATTATCGTAAATGGTGTAGAAGACCATATACATGTATTTGTAGGTTTAAAGCCATCTATGCCTATCTCTGATTTAGTACGAGATGTTAAAAACAATTCGTCAAATTTTATAAACGAACAAAACTGGCTTCAAGGAAAATTTAGTTGGCAAGAAGGGTATGGTGTTTTTTCTTATGCACATTCGCAAATAGAAAACGTGTATCAATACATTGCTAATCAAGAAGAACACCACAAGAAAAAGACCTTCAAAGAAGAGTATATTGAATTCTTAAAAAAGTTTGAGGTTGAATACAATGAAGAACATTTATTTGATTGGATGGAATAAAATGTCACCTCTTCGAGGTTGTAATAAAACAAAAAAATGTGGCAATCCCATTGGCTATAATCATTTCAGCCTTTCAGGCTTTTAGTTCATTATCAAAAATCCCGAAGGGATAACATGATTATAAAACCAATAAAGCAAGCAACATAAATCCTACCTTTCCTTACCACCTTCTTATTGTTTCCTTATTACCTGCTAAAATGCAACAAGTAAATGTTTTAAAAAAATGAAGAAGCACTATCAACCTCGTTTAATACACAGATAATATCTGCAAAACTTGGGCGGTGCAATACCACAGACTGCATACACAATGGCACCAATGCTTTTAACACAATAGCGGCATCGCATAAGTGGTGTTGCTTGGTGCAGTGTTGCAATAGATCATCTAGCAAATAGCCGTAGGCTTGTACTTCTAGCCGTTGTAAATAGGCGGCTTGTGGTGTAGTTATATCATACAAACTAGCCGCACCAAAATCGCCAAAAATGGTGTGGTGCTGCGAGGTAACTAATGTATTGTGGGCATACAAATCGCCATGCATAATGCCTTTACTATGCAAGTGTGCTGCTACAGATGCAATAGCTTTGGCAATAGCCAATATTTGCGCAACGGTAAATTGTGTATCGGGCATAAAAACATCTCTGCTGCAAGTATCAAAACTTGGTGGTAAACCAAGATTATAAAAAGCAGTTGGTATTAAGCCAAACACCAAGCCTTGCTTTTGCTTAGGATGGTTGTTTATTCTGCCTAAAACAGTAACAAGATTGGGATGATTGCCTGCTATTATGCAAGCGTGCATTTCGTCTTCGGGATAGCCATCACTAGTAACAGCCCCTTTAAATATTTTCACGGCTACTTCTTTGGCTTCATTGTTATTGGCTTGCCATACGGCTTTAGAAATAATACCAGAAGCACCTTCGCCTAATTGGTGTGTTACTGTTAGTTGTTGCCATTTAATACCATCTAGCAACACGGTATCGTCTATTTTTTTACAAAAAGGATTACCCGAAAATGCTAACCAAGATAGCTTTGGCAGCGTTAGTAACCATTCTGGCAAAGTGGTTAATTGATTGGCTGAAATACGCAGTAATGCTAGGTTTTTGCAATTAGCCATTTCATCAGGCAGGCTTGTTAATTGATTGCCAGCCAAAGGAAATTTTTCTAGCTGTGTGCATTTACCAATGCTTTTTGGTAGTTGCGTTAAGTTGTTATCGGTTAGTATTAACCAACGTGTTTGTACAGGTATGGCATCTTCTGCTATGTGGTTTATTTGGTTGTTCTTAAAACCAATCATAGCAAGGCTTTGGCATTGCGCCAATACATCAGGAAACACTGTAAATAAATTATTTGACAAGAACAAAATACGCAGCTTGTGTAGCCTTGCAAAGTTGCTAGGCAATACGCTTAATTGATTGTTAGAAAGGTCAAGAATTTCTAGTGTATTGGCCAAGGTATAAATGGCTTCTGGAAAGCTTGTTAACCCACAAGCGAGGGTTAATTTTTTTGTACCAATCAGTTCGCCTCTCAATAATTGTTTTAAGGTTTGCATACACCAACTTTATTGTAAAATAGTTACCACCAAAGCAATAATAGCTGGCAATGCCTGTATAAAAAATATCTTTTTGCTAGCCGTAAATGCACCATAAACGCCAGCTACTATCACACAACCTAAAAAGAAAACAGCTAGATGATGTTGCCATGCGGCATCGCTAATACATAAAGACCAAATAAGCCCTGCGGCCAAAAAACCATTGTACAAACCTTGATTGGCAGCGAGTGTTTTAGTGGGTGTAAACATGGCATCGGGTAGCGAGCCTTTGAAGGCTTTTTTGCCCGCTGTTTCCCAAGCAAACATTTCTAACCAAAGGATATACAAATGTTCTAACGCTACTACGCTCACTAGTATGTAAAATAGTATTTGCATAGTGTATTGCTTAATATTTAGGTTGCCATGTGGCATCAAATGGTTTGGCTTGTGGGCCTAGTCTACCAATATCAAAATTGATGGTACTTTTCTCTTTATCGTTATTGGCATAATTATCCATCGCAAGGCACAATGCAATAATCAAGCTATAATTACAATCGTTATCTGCTACTATGCAGTAGTTATCGCCATTAAACCAACTTACGGCTGCTTTATCCCACCAAGCCACTTGTTTATCGTTTTTGTAAATAGAACATTTACGCCCACGATGCCTATAAATATCATAGAAATCTGCACCTACTTGGCATTGATAATGGGCTTTCCAAAATGATACTGTTCGCAATTCTATCAATGCACCATCATGTGTGGTAATGTTGTAATTGGCCGTAAAAAAAGCAAACCGTTTATTAATAATTAGCAAAGGCATTTGGCTACCAAATTCGTACAAATGAATTTCGGCAAATAGCCTAAAAAGCTTTGCAGCAGCATAATGCGTTTGCTCGCCATTAATAAATATTTGGTACTTATCGCCAATTGATAGTTTCTGTTGGTTGATATTTATTTCCATTTACAGTTAGTTATTTGGTGTGTAATTTATTATAGTAAAGAAAAGCATTTTAGCGTAAATATGATAAATGGTTTACCGCATTATAAAATGTGGGCTTAACTTACCAACCAGTAAATTTTAACTGCTATGACAAAATATTTGTTCGCTCTGTTACTTTTTGTTTGCCTAAGTACTAAGGCACAGCAAACACCTGTTACCAAAGCCAATTATCAGTTGGCTGCTAAGTTTTCGCCTAGCAAACTAAATAAGATGGTGTTTTCTACTGCGGTAGACCCACATTGGCTAAAAAAATCGGACCGATTTTGGTATGTGTACGAAACTACCGAAGGAAAAAAATGGTACGTTGTAGACCCTGCCAAAGGCGAGAAAAAAGAACTTTTTGATAATGCTATATTAGCTGCGCAAATAAGTAGAATTGTAAAAGACCCATTTGACGCAAAACACCTTGGCCTAGATAGTATGCGCTTTACCAAAGATGAAAACAACATTCAGTTTGAGGTAAAAAGCACCATCGATATTGAGAAAAAAGACACCACTACCAAGCGTGAAAAAGGCACAACAACACCTGCACCAGTAAAAGAAAAAAAGGTATTTTATTTCGAGTACAACCTTGCCACAGGCGCATTAACAGAACTAATTGATTTTAAAAAAAATAAACGTAAGCCACAGTGGGCAAGTATTTCGCCAGATAGCAACTTGGTTGTGTTTGGCAAAAACTACAACCTATACATGATGAATAAAGCCAACTACGAGAAGGCTTTAAAAAATGAAGACGATAGCACCATTGTAGAAATAAAGCTTACTACCGATGGTGTAGAAAATTATAGCTACCACAGCGAAGGCGCACTTGGCGGCGGCGGCGAAACCAATGTAGATAAAGAGAAAAACAAGAACAAACGCAAATTGGCATTTGTAACATGGAGCCCCGATAGCAAACACTTTACGCTTATAAAAGCCGATAACAGAAAAGTAAAAGACCTTTGGGTAATTAACAGCATTGCCGACCCACGGCCTACTTTAGAAACTTACAAATACTGGATGCCTGGCGAAAAAGAAAGCCCTGTAGATGACTTATTGTTGTTTAATACGGTAGACAAAACCCACACTGAACTTAATGTAGACTTATTTAAAGACCAAGACGTAGCGGTATGGTCTGCACCAAGCCTAGCTACTGCTAAAGACGATGACTATAGAGTAAATATATGGTTGGGTACTGCTGATAAATTCTATTTTACAAGAACAAGCCGCGACCTTAAACGCATAGATGTATGCGAAGTAAATGTGGCTAGCAAAACCGTAAAAGCCATTATTCCAGAGCGCTTAAATACCTATGTAGAAGTAAGAAGAGTAGGCCTAGTAAATGCTGGTAAAGAACTGATACAATGGAGCGAAGCAGATGGCTGGGGCCATTTTTACCTGTACGATGAAGCAGGTAAATTGAAGAACCAAATTACAAGCGGTACTTACCACTGCGAAGATATTGTAGGTATTGATGAGAAAAAACGTGTACTATATTTTTCGGCCAATGGCAAAGAAGCCAATGAAGACCCTTACTACTTGCACCTTTACAGCATCAACTTTGATGGTACAGGCTTAAAGTTGCTAAACCCAGGCGACTTTGACAATACCATCAACATGAACGATAATCAGAAATACTTTGTAAACAATTATTCTCGTGTAAACACAGTACCTAAGTCAACTTTATATGCTGCCGATGGTAGAAAAATTATGGACTTAGAAACGGCTGACTTTAGTTCACTATTTGCATCTGGCTATAAATTTCCACAGCCATTTAAAGTAAAAGCCGATGATGGCATTACCGATATTTATGGCGTGATGTACAAACCATTTGACTTTGACAGCACCAAGAAATATCCTGTAATTGAGTATGTATATCCTGGCCCACAAACCGAGGCAGTCAACAAATCTTTTAGCCGTGGTATGGACCGCACAGATCGCCTAGCACAACTAGGTTTCATTGTTATTACCATGGGTAATAGAGGCGGTCATCCATCACGTAGTAAATGGTACCACAACTATGGTTATGGCAACTTGCGTGACTATGGCCTTGCAGATAAAAAAGCTTGTGCCGAACAATTGGCAGACCGCTATCCTTTTATAGATGTAAACCGTGTAGGTATTCATGGGCATAGCGGCGGTGGATTTATGAGTACTGCTGCTATGTTGGTTTATCCCGACTTTTTTAAAGTGGCCGTCTCATCTTCTGGCAACCACGATAACGCAGTGTATAACCGTTGGTGGAGCGAAAAACACAATGGCGTAAAAGAAATTGTAAGCGATAAAAACGATACCTCTTTTCAATACAGCATCGACAAAAACCAAACCTTGGTTAAAAACCTAAAAGGCCATTTAATGTTAAGCACTGGCGATATAGACAATAATGTACACCCTGCCAATACCGTTCGTGTGATGAACGCTTTAATTAAAGCCAATAAACGCTTTGACATAGTAATGCTACCTGGTCAAAGACATGCTTATACCGATATGACTGAGTATTTTTACTGGCGCATGGCAGATTATTTTACAGAATATTTAATGGGCGATAAAACAGAACGCTCTGTAGATATTGATGAAATGAACAGAGAAATACCACAAAGCGGCCCTAAAGAAACAGTAGGTGCTAGCCAAGGTGGTAGAAGACAGTAGATGCCTCTTGCAGATAACGCAGATTTACGAAACTGAAATAAATAGTAACCTTTTATATCGGTAATCTTCTGCAAATGCTTCATCATCTAAATTTCAGTAAAACAACCTCGCAATATGCTTGCGAGGTCGTTTTATTTTAAGCGCATAACAACTACTTGCAGTTAACGCTAGCAAAGCCATGAAAGAGGCAACTACAAAATTGTGTGCAAAATCTGCAAGACATCTATTTTACCCTAACAATCATTTAAAACCGCTCAAAAAAAGCCATAAGCACTAAGCCCCTATCTTCGCCGCAGTTATGAAGAAAATTGACCATTACAGAAAACTATTGGGTGTAACCAAAGAAGCCGATTTAAAAAAACTAAAATCGGTGTACAGAAATCAAATGAAGGAATGGCATCCTGACAAGTTTCAACACAAAGAAGAAGCCGAGAAAGTAGCCGCTGAAAAGAAAAGTAAAACAGTAATTGAAGCCTACCACTTTTTAGTAAGTATTGCACCAGAAACGGCAGCAGCTAGTGCACAACAATACAATCAAACCCTTGATGAAACCAGTATTTTAGACTTTGAATACAAAAACGAAGTACTACGCATCGACTTTTCTGACGGACATACCTACGAGTATTTTGATGTACCAAAAGCTACTTATGTAAAGCTAGTAAATGCACCCGCACAATCAAGATTTGTACGCAGGCATATCAGCGAAACTTTTGTATATAGAAGCGTGAATAAAATAGTGAGCGAGTAAAAACATTTCTCTCTGCGATACTTTTTAACCACAAAGTATCGCAGAGTTTTTTCGCAGATAACGCATAATTCAAAACCCATAATACCTTTTACTATCAATTCTTCGTGTACTTTGCGGTTAAATCTTCGTGCACTTTGCGGTTAAATCTTTGTGCACTTTGCGGTTAAATCTTTGTGCACTTTGCGGTTAAATCTTCGTGTACTTTGCGGTTAAATCTTTGTGCACTTTGCGGTTAAATCTTCGTGTACTTTGCTGTTAAATCTTTGTGTACTTTGCTGTTAAATCTTTGTGCACTTTGCGGTTAAATCTTCGTGTTCATTGCGGTTAAATCTTCGTGCACTTTGCGGTTAAATCTTTGTGCACTTTGCGGTTAAATCTTTGTGCACTTT
>JASGCX010000016.1:4448-33588 GCA_030053925.1 Flavobacterium sp. | reverse complement strand
TTAAATCTTCGTGTACTTTGCGGTTAAATCTTCGTGCACTTTGCGGTTAAATCTTTGTGTACTTTGTGGTTAAATCTTCGTACACTTTGCGGTTAAATCTTTGTGCACTTTGCGGTAAATCCTTGTGCACTTTGCGGTTAAATCTTTGTGGTTAAAACATCCTACCCCTTCTCTTTCCGCATTTCGGCAACCATCGTTATTAACTTATCTAGCTTTTCTACTTCAAGTTTGTTTAGTTGTTTAGCCAATGCCTCTATTTCTTGTTTTGCCTCTACATTGGTATCATAGTCGGCTTTGGCTTGTGTTCTATCTCTATCACTTTGTCTATTTTGCGACATCATAATAATAGGTGCAGCATAAGCAGCTTGGGTGCTAAACAACAAATTCAGTAAAATAAATGGGTAAGGATCCCAATGCTGTATTAGGCCCACCAAGTTTAAAGCCATCCAAATAGTTACCAATATCGTTTGAATAACAATAAAGCGCCACGAGCCCATACCATTGGCCACTGCATCTGCTAATCGATTGGCAAAAGTTAATGTTTCCAAATGCTCGTCGTGCCATGTTTTAAAGGTGCTCTTTTGCTTTGTCATAATATCTGCTTTTGTTATCTAGTTAAAGGTATTGGTAAATAAGCAGCTTACTGCAAATTATAAGCGCCCCATAGCCACGAAGCTTTTGTAATGTTATGGTTTTTGCAATGGGTATTTAAGAAAAATGCCTGTAGCAAAAGGTGTAGGCGTAACTTGTTTCGTATTAAACGGAAGCCTTACGCAAAGATGATTTGAGGGAAAATATGCGTAGTGGGGCGAGCAAACTATACAATATTCAAATTTGAAATAGTCATTTCAAAAGCTGTAAAATATTCACGTAAACTAGCTCGGGCTTCTTGCAAAGACTTTTTTTTAAGCTGTATTTCTTCTATCAAAGTGTTTATAACATCACGTCTTACTTGAGTTAATGGTTTAAAATTTAAACCTAGTACATTAATATCATGCAATATTCTTGCTTGCTCGGCAAAGTTTATATTTCTGTTAGGCAGAAATTTATGCTCTACAAAATCGTATTCTAGCAAAGAAAATGGATTATAATCATCAGCATCTGGTTTTAAAGCATACATCACAGGCTTTGTTCCTTTCTTATTATTGATATCTGTTTGAACAACAAATAAATTAGACCATAACCAAGCTTTATTCCCTTTTAAGGATTCATCATAATGTTCTAAATTACCATAAAATTCAAATTTACCTTTTGCATATCTTCCTTCCGCCCAATTCTCAGCAACAAGTTCGGCTTTATCGTATAAAAACTGTTCTGAGTAAGCACATAAACCATCTTGAACCCATAAAAGATTGGCAACTATATCAACATAAAATTCTCCATTTGCGCTATTATACGCAGGATGGTTCTCGTTATTTTCTTCTAAATCATTATGCCAACCTTGATAAATGGTAGCAAGCGCTAAAGTCTTATTAAGCTTCCTCATTCACTGGTATTTTAAAGTCCCAAGCCAATTGTTTCGCAAGCTTTAAATACTTCTCTGTAAGAGCCTTTCCAGCTTTCGTATGTAGCTTTTTATCCTGCTTCATTTTTTCAAGTTGATTCCTTAACATTAAAACTCCTGTAATTTTTTCATCACGAATAGAAGAGTGGGTTTCTTTTAAATCAAATACTTTACTTAATATCAAATCATACGTTAAATAGTTGGGTGTGATAGTATAATTATCAACATGCCTTTCGCCTTCATAATACAAATCTTGAATAACATTCCTTTCTTTAAATTTCAACTCTACAATTTCCCATGGCTCAAAGCAAGAAGCAATAATTGGTGAATGTGTTGAAAAGAACAATTGACAATCATTAGTGAAAGACAGATAATAATCAATAATTTCTTGCTGCAAATCAGGATAAAGGGAACGTTCAGGTTCATCAAATAAAATGATAGTATACTTTGGTTTAAGCAAATAAAGTGGAAGCGCACTTAAAACAACTTGTTTTGTTCCAGTACTCCAAAGCCCATAAGGAATTTCATTACCTTCAAAATCTTCTATTTTAATAAACCCTATGTCGTCTTTCTTCTGAATATCCAACTGGGTTTTCACTCTTAACCTAAACTTTTCTAAAATAGGATTTAAACATTTTTCAGCTAAATCAACAATTGGGTTAAAGTTGTTTTTTTGCAATGCCTCAAGTGGAAGTAGTGCCCTTTTAATGGCTTCAAAATCGTTTGTATTATCTTCTACAACCCTTGATATTTTTTGCCGTATTTTTAATTCTTCTTCTTGATATTTTTTTACATCATTTAATATCAAATTCCAAATAGCAGTAGCATTTTCAATACTGAAATCTATAACTTCTCTTTCTTTAAAATCAATTGAATCAAATTCTTGATTCATTGCGTACTTTAACTCTGCTGGATATGAGATTAGATTTGGTTTAACGCTTTTAATGTACTCAGATTCTAAAGCAATTAACTCTTTAGAATCAATTTCTTCATTTTGCTTTTTACAGTTAAAAACCGTGTAAAAAAAAATTTTATCATTTTTAGTTAGACGCTGATTGTATTCTAAATCAAAATTCTTAATACTCAAATAGCCATTAGTATTACTAAATCCATACTTATACCTAAGCTCCTCTGCATTATGTGTTAGCCCCCCAATTATTTCCAGAAGTGTTGTTTTACCCGTTCCACTTTGCCCTATAAAGCATACTTTTTTTAAAGGTTCGCCTTCACAAACATGCCCTTTAGGATAAGTTAAATCAATTTCTAAATCTTTAAATTGGTGAAAGTCGTTTATGCAAATTTTTGTAACCTTCATAAAGTTAATGTTAGCTACAAATGTAAATAATAGTCTGTAGAAATAAATGAAAAAACAGCTTACATTAACACCCTACCACCACCTATCCCGCCCTTTCCATTTGCAAAAAACACCGCCCAATAAGCGCACGGTTAGGTAGTAGAGTTTGGCGGGCTTAAACTGGGCTTGTTTCAGTAGGTTGTAAAACACCTCGTCGCATTGGTAGCGACTTAGCCCATGCTGGTGCTTGTATTGGTACAGCACATCGTGCACTAGGCTGGCGTAGTAGGTTTTGGGCTTTTCGGTGGTCCAGTCTAGCTTGCCATCGGGCGTGCCCCAAGTAATATCTAGCCAATTGCCCTTAGGTGAGCAGCCATCCCAAGCGTAGCCTGTGGGCAGGTAGGTACATAGTACGGTTATCTCGCCGTTCGGTTCTATCCGCAAAAAACCGTTACTAAAACTTGTGCCTACCATATTGGTTTGTATGGTATAATCTTGGTGTTCTAAAAACTTGTACACCTTGCCTAGCTGTGTAGTAGAGCGGGTTGTAGCATGTAGCATAATAGGTTAGTTTGGTTTAAAAAAATGGCGGCATCTGTTTGTTTAGGCACGCAACTATTTTATACAATGTTTTTTAAAAACCGGGTTGCCCCGGTTTTTTACTTAACCCTAAATGCTACCCCTAACATCTAAAGTTTTCTTTTAAATGAATGGAACTAAGTCCATTCCTGTTTATCACTATATATACCCATGTATATAGGCGTTATAGAAATATTGTTGATTAAGTAATTGTTAGTACACCTCATGCCCTGCTTTGCAACATACCAACAAGGGCATCATATTATATATTGCTATTCCAAATCCACCACAAACTGTGTAGTTTCTGGGCCATTATTTACTATTACCAAGTGGCGGTTAGTACCAAGGTCGGTAGCGGCAAAGTGGGCTATTTTTATATGTGTATCTGTATTGGCAGGCACTACAATAGCGGTGCTATCGGTAGCGGTGGCACTACTTGCTAGGTACACACTTAAAGTGCCGTTGCCATTGCTGCGCAGGTGTAGCCCATCATCGGCCAAAAAAGTGTGTACAAATACTTCTTTTTTATCGCCATTTTTAAGTGTACCTGTAAAATGGTTTTGGCTGTGGCTACGAATATTTTCTAGGTCAAACAGGCTTTCTATAAAAGCTGGGCGATTGTTAAAATTATCTATACAATAGCCTAGGTTGCGGTGCATCATGTTCATAGCGGCTATACGGGCTGCTTCTACAGCCTCGCTGCTATTGCTGGTGCCGGTAATAGTGCCTTGTTTTACACTGCGGGCTTCATCAAGTGTGGCATAAGTGGCAGCCACTGCATCGGCAATAGATTTTAGGTTGGCCACTTTGGCTAAAGCCACAGCAAATGTGTTGTAGGCATTAATTCTATCGTTGGTAGTACCTGTGTAAAAAGGCTTGCGGCCACTGGGCAGTAAGGTTTTATAGGTAGTGGTACTTTTTTTATATTTCAGTTGAATGTTTAAATCCCAATCATCTATCTTGGCATAGGCAAGTGCCATCTGCTGCACTAAACTCAGCGTTTGCCCACTTTGTACACCACCTGAAGTTTGCCATGCGGCATAAGCATCTACCAACACCTTGTGCACTGGCTGGTAGCGGCTAAAAAGAGGCAGTAGCAACGGTTCTATTGTACTAGTATGCTGCAAGCTGCTATTGTGCATGGTGCTTATTTGTAGCGTTTTGCGGTAGTTGGTGCGGGTAGCAATCTCAAATGTGTTGCTTGTGAAAATCCAATTTGACATAAAATAAATTTTTAAATCTGTTATTAGATGTGTTGTTGAAATGAATGATTATTTGTTTTAAATAGTTTCGTGTACTTTGATTAAAAAATCCTATTTATCTTAAAACCTTCCGTGTACTTGTGGTAAATAGACCTATTTACCTTAAAACCTTCCGTGTACTTTTGGTAAATAGGGCTATTTGTCTTAAAACCTTCCGTGTACTTTTGGTAAATACCCCTATTTACCTTAAAACCTTCGGTGTACTTTGGGTAAATAGGGCTATTTGTCTTAAAACCTTACGTGTACTTTGGGTAAATAGGGCTATTTGTCTTAAAACCTTCCGTGTACTTTAGATAAATACCCCTATTTACCTTAAAACATTCGGTGTACTTTGGGTAAATAGGGCTATTTGTCTTAAAACCTTACGTGTACTTTAGATAAATACCCCTATTTACCTTAAAACATTCGGTGTACTTTGGGTAAATAGGGCTATTTGTCTTAAAACCTACCGTGTACTTTAGATAAATACCCCTATTTACCTTAAAACCTTCGGTGTACTTTTGGTAAATAGGGCTATTTACCTTAAAACCTTCCGTGTACTTTGGGTAAATAGGGCTATTTGCCTTAAAACCTTCCGTGTACTTTGGGTAAATAGGGCTATTTGTCTTAAAACCTTCCGTGTACTTTGGGTAAATAGGGCTATTTGTCTTAAAACCTACTAGATACCTCACACTAATACTTGTCTCCACATATATGGTTTGTTTTTGTTTAGTAGGATTATGAACTAAGGCTAAGAAATTAAATTTGTTGTCATATTTTATTAGAATTTTTAATTGCCTACTCTGTTTTGATAACCCACTTTTCGGCGTAAAGTGGGGTGAGAATTAAAAGGTGGCGTAGCGAGGGCTACGCCGTAGGGGGATTAGCTTGAATAACTCATCTATTTTTTCATAAAGTCATTAATACTAGCTGAGTACCCTAGCTGAGCCTGTATAAATGCATTTTCTGAGTGTTCGAGATTTACAAAATAGCTGTACCTGAAAAACAGTTTATTAGATTGGCTTCTCTTTGAGTAATACATTAAATTTATGGATGGACAAGCCCACCACTCGTTAGCACTGTTTTTTATTCCTGCACTTGCTTTAATACTTTGATAGAAAAATGGTAAACTCAAGGTGAGGCTAAAATTTTTGCGCCTATTAAAACTTAATGTTGGTTCTATGTATAATTGATTGTGAACAATACTTCTGTAAAGTGTATCACCTTTTTTTGAGAGGGTATCGGCAATATTTGCTCCCAAGAAATTATAGCCAACATTTAACTGCATATCCTGTATAAGCCTACGGGGATATGGTGAAATAACCCAATGAAGTAAATTTAATTTGACACCTATGAAATATTGTGACCGCTGAAATAAATCTTTCCTATTTGCAGAATCGTTTTTATTAATAAATGTCCCTTTAAAAGAGTTGTCAAATTTAGAAATACCCCCAACCAACGAAACATAATTAAAAGGAATTGACGCTTTACCTCGAATATTTTTAGTGTTTAAAATAAATTTTGCAGAAGCCGCCAATTGAGCCAAACCATTTGCTTCGCCACTAATACCTTTCATGTCTGTATAAGCTGCAACATCAAAATATGTATTGATGGAAGTACTCTCTTTTAATTGATACTCTTTGTTAGCTTGAGTTAATAGAATATCAAATGAAGTATAAGCAACATCATTGTAGGATAGTGGCGAATATGCTAAAACATTACCCAAAAATATATGATCTCTTTTGTCAATGTTAACAGTGTCATTGCTTTCTTCTAAATATAAAATATCGCCAAGCCTGTTGCCAAAGTGTACTAAATCAACTGGGGAATAAAAATTTCTAAACACGCTAGAATCTACTAGTGTCACTATTATTTCGTTTATCAAACCTTCTCTACCCCTTAGTCTTATACTTTGTACTTCTATAGTGTCTTTTTGTTTACTCTTGTCTTTTACCTTTGTTACATCAAACAGATTTTTCATATTGGACACATCTGAATTTTTAAGTGATGTATCCTTAAACACAACGGCGAAAGTTCTCATTCTAAATTTGGCGATTATTTCAGTAGAATCTTCCCTTTTTAAAACTTCATCAGTTAGTGCTTTAAGTTTAGTTACCGCTTCTTGTGTTTTTTCTTGTAGGTCTTTTTTTAATTGCGCTGTATCCTTACTAAGTTTAGTACTGTCAACTTTCAGTTTATCAATTTTATCCTTTAGATTTTTTTCTTTCACAGCTAACTCACTCGTTCTTATATTTAATGATTCGATGAGTGGTATAATTTTTTTGTCCAAAGAATCTTTGAGATTTTTTAGCTCATTTAAAAATTCAGTTCTCTTTTTATTTAAATCGTTTATTTCCGCTTCTATCTTTTTTTTACTTGTTGTACTTGTTTCTAAGTCTTTGTACAGTTTATCAATGTGACTCTGAATTGTATCAAGCGAATTTATTTTCTCAGAAATTTTTTGGCTTGAAATAATTGCATTTGCTGTACTGTCTTTTAATTTAGTGCTGTCTGAACTCTGACCGAAAGACTTAATGCCTATCAGTATAATTAAGCCTAATAGTGTTTTTTTCATAACCATCATTTTTAATTTTTGCCTACTCTAAAATCCCGTTTTCGGCACCCGGGTTTATTTGGTTTTTGTTATTGTTTAATTGTTGTTGGTAGTTGTGGGTATTTATACATAAGTACCGCCTGTTTCAAACAGTTGCCTAATAGTGGCAATGCTTGGTGTGATGGGCTTTAGTTGAAAATGCGGATAATCTACAAAAGACTGCCAATTGCCTCCCCACTCTACATTGGTAATGTGCGGCAGTACCAAATTGGCAATAGTGATATAGTTGGCATCTTGGGTATTGTAGGCACCATGCGCATCAAACAAACCAATATCCCAAGCAATACCAAAATTGTGGTTACTACGGCCGCCCTTTGCATTGGTAACTATTGGTGGCACATTGCCGTAACGACCTTTTTTATACAAGGCATCTTGTTGGGCATAAGTGCGTGTACCCGATATAATTCTTACTTCAAAGTTGGGGTTGGCAGCTAAAGAGAGAAAGTTTCTAGCGGCTATTTGTGCCTTGGGTAGTAGGGTAATAATGTTGGTTTCGCTGCGTGCATCAAAACTGCCATACTGCTGTTTAATACTGTTGCTTTGGGCTATAAATGCCTTGTCGGCATTATTGGTATGCTTACCCCATACACCATCTAGCCCATAATTGTAAAAACCTGCTGCTTTTAAAAAGCATTGGTAAAAGAGCACATCTGCAGTTAGTAATTGATAGCTCATAGTCAGTTAGTTTTTTGTGTACTCTAAAATCCCGTTTTTGGCACCCGGGTTTATTTGGTTGTATAATTTATTGCAGTGCGCCAGTATGTTTAGTAGCAGTGTTGCCAATGTACATAATGGGTAGTTGTTTTTTACGCCACAAAAATCTGTAAGTGTTGGCAGGTAAAAAATGTGATTATTACGTAGTTGGGGTGTTAAAAACACGTGGTAGCTACCACGTGTTTTTACGTGGTTAGTACCACGTGTTTTTACGTGGTTGGCACTACGTAAAAACACGTGGTAGAAATGGGAAAAATCGCATTTTTCAATCCAAAATATTCACTCAATATTGCATTTTAAACTAAAACCTCAAAAACTTTACATTTATGAAAACAGGAATTGCCTTTACCATCGGTTTAATAATTGGTGGTGCTATTATCTACTTACTACCTACGCAGTTAAAGAAAACCCCACAAGTAAAAAGTGCCGAAGATGCCGCAGTAACTATTGATACTTCAGGCATAGGTAACGCACTAGAGAAAGCCTATATGTACAAAAGCATAGACACACTTGTGGCTAATGCAGGCATTAAAAAGTACAGAGCAACTGCTTTAGGCTTAAAAACACAAGGCCTAAGCCACGATACTGCAATGCTTAAAACGTATGTAGATAAAATTATTACGTTTATCAGACAAAAACATGCTACCAATGAAGATACATTGGTACTAAAAAATGAAAAATATACTTGGCGTTTTGGCTTTTATTTTACCACATTTAATAATAATGGTAGCGATAAAACAGGTTTTTACATGGCGCCAATACTTGTAAGTACAGATGGCAAAAAAGTTATTGATTATTTTAAAGAACATCCTAAATTGAATAAACAAAATAAAGCAAACAAGACACAGCAAGTACTTAACGAAGATGTGTACAGCGGTTTAGAACTTTATGACGAAGGCACTTTATGGCCATAAAAAAAATTAAAAAACTATGAATGTTCCACCATTTCCATTTGCAATTATTGTAGAATTTATTTGCTTAGTTTTTTCTTTGCTTTATTTAGTTAAAGAAAAAACGGGGCTTTACGCATACTTTAAATGGATGCTGTTGCTAACTGTGATAGTAGAGACGGTGGGCTACTTAATGATTACATATTTTCATCAAAAAACAAATCACTGGCTTCATAACTTATTAATGCCTGTAACTACTTGTTTTGTTTTTTATGTTATGCATTGGCTCAACAGGTTATATTTTAATACTAAGCCCTGGCTAATTGCAGGGCTTAGTATCTTTTTTATGCTTTATTTCTACGAAAGCTTTGCATCTAACTTTAAAGAATTTAGTTCTGTAAGCAATAGCTTTGTATCGGTGTGTTTTATTATTGTTTGCGGCTTATACTATTATTATTTGCTAAAGCAAGATGAGTATATTAATCTAGCAAAGCATCCGCCTTTTTGGATTATCACTGGTTGTTTCTTTTTTTATTTTGGCAGAACAGCTTGTAATTTTTTTTATACCTATTTGATTACTATCCATCAAAAAAATGGCATCCCAATACGCTATTTTATTTTCATTGTGCTTAATTTTATTTTATATAGCTGTTGGAGCTATGCCTTTATATGCAAATACAAACAAAAGAAATAATTACCCTAATTATAGTTATTACCTGCATTTTTTTAATTGCAGGCATTTTTCTATTGCTTTATGTGGCATTGTACAATAGAAAAAAAAGAAAACATGTAGAGGAAAAAGAAACAATGGAAATTGAATTTAAAACAGAGTTAATAAAAACTCAAATGGAGGTTCAAGAAGAAACACTGCAAACTTTAGCAGCCGACTTGCACAATAATATTGGGCAATTGTTAAGTTTAACCAATGTAACACTTGCCTCGGTAAATATTGATAACGATAGCAAAGCACAACAAAAAATAATTGCCGCAAAAGAACTAATAACACGCTCTATTAACGAATTAAGGCAATTATCTAAATTACTACATGGCGAACAATTGATACAACAAGGGCTACCTAAAGCCATAGAACAAGAAGTAAATTGGCTACAAAAAGGCGGCTATTACACAGTACATTACTTAAACCTGCTTGACGAATCGGTAGAAATAAATAAAGACAAAGCTTTGTTTTTATACAGATTATTACAAGAAGCCATCAACAATATAATAAAGCACGCCGAGGCTACTGTAATTAATATAACACTTCAGCTAGTAAGTAATCAGCTATGCCTCACAATTACAGACAATGGTAATGGCTTTAATACATTAGACCCCGATATTACGCAACATGGTTTAGGGCTGCACACCATGCAGCGCCGTATTGATTTACTAAATGGAAAAGTACACGTAACCTCAGAAATAGGCATAGGTACTACTGTTTCGCTAACCCTTCCTAATCCTTTTTAAAATGTTATGATAGAAAAAATAATAAACATTGCTTTGGTAGACGACCATGCCCTTTTTCGTTCGGGAATTGCAAATTTATTGCAAGAATTTAGCGATATAAAACTGGTATTTGAAGCAGAAAATGGTAAAGATTTACAAAACAAATTGCCGTTACATGCAGCTATTAACGTGATATTGATGGATATAACCATGCCTAGCATGGATGGCTATGCAGCAACGGCTTGGGTGAAAGAACAATACCCTAGTGTACACGTGATAGCCCTAAGCATGTTTGATGATGAGGCTGCCATTATAAAAATGCTAAAAGCTGGTGCTGGTGGGTATATTCTTAAAGAATCATCAATTATAGAGGTGCATAAAGCCATTACCGAAATAATGAAAAGAGGGTTTTACAATAACGATTTGTTATCTGGCAAACTCATCAATTCTATACAAAAGAAAACAGAACCGGCAGATAGCAAAAATCTTTTTCCTCTTACGCTTAAAGAAACAGAGTTTTTAATACACTGTGCTTCGGAATTAACTTATAAAGAAATTGCAGACGAAATGGGTATTGCGGTAAGAAGTGTAGACAACTATCGGCAAACTTTATTTGAAAAACTGAATATTAAAAGCCGTGTAGGCTTGGCTTTAGAAGCCATTAAAAGAGGTTTAGTAAAAGTGTAATTGCTAGATAAGCCCTAATAAAATTGCCAATCACAACTACATATCCAAAAGCCTTCTGTGGTAGTTTATTTGCCCTAAATGATACGATAAATGGGCGGCTAAATGCACTAGAAAAAACTCGTAGGTTATAGGTTCGGTAAATACCAACATGGGATATTCTTTGGGCAAATCTTCTTCGGTTAGTTGTGCAAATGCAGCGTTCACTGCGGCAATAGTAGTATCAATACGTTGCAGCAAATCTGCTTTGGCAATGTTTGTATCGGTAAATTCTAATGGTCGGTTTCTTACATAGCCGCTATTACCTATTACCGCACCTATATACGTGTTTATATTGCCTAACAAATGCAGGCACAAATTACCACCCGAGTTGGCAATGCCTTTATTTACCAACCATATTGTAGTTTCACTTTTATAAGCTGCAATTTCTTGTTGTAACTTATTGAGGTCTCTTACAAAAATTATAGTCAGTGTTTGTATAAGCATGGTAATAATTTGGCGAAATAAAAAACCTGCAAGATTGCAGTCTTACAGGCTTAAAGCGATATTTAAAAATAGTTTTTGTTGAAATTATGCATATCTAATGCTCGGGCAGAACACACAGAAATCGCTGAATTTTCTGCGGTTTCAGCGTTTTCTGCGAGCAAAAAAATTATTGCAAAATAAATTGAGCGATGTACCTAAAAGAAAATTCATCATCCAAAATTTCTGCGTTATCTGCGAAATCTGCGAGCCATAAACTACGCTTTAATAGCAGCAATACCTGGCAATACTTTGCCTTCAAAATATTCCAATAAAGCACCACCACCAGTGCTGATGTAGCTAACTTTATCTGTATAGCCAAATTGGTTAACAGCGGCTACGCTATCACCACCACCTACTAGGCTAAATGCGCCATTAGCAGTTGCTTCGGCCACAGCAGTTGCAATAGCTTTGGTACCTTTTTGAAACTTTGCCATTTCAAACACACCCATTGGGCCGTTCCATAAAATGGTTTTAGATTGTTTGATAACATTGGTAAATTGCTCAATAGCCATTGGTCCAATATCTAAGCCCATCCAATCATTTGGTATTGCATTGCTAGGTGCAACAGAATCATTTGCATCGGCAGCAAACTTATCGGCTATAATACTATCACTTGGCAAGTGAATACATACACCTTTTTCTTCTGCTTTTTTCAATAAACCATTTACCATGTCTAAGCGATCGTCTTCGCATAAGCTATTACCAATGTGGCCGCCTGTGGCTTTCATAAACGTATAAGCCATACCACCACCAATAATAATATCGGTAGCACGGTCTAGTAAATTTTCTATAATCAAAATTTTATCGCTCACTTTAGCACCGCCAATAATGGCTACAAATGGCTTTTCGCTTTGGTGCATCACTTTTTCGGCACTTGCTACTTCGCTGTTCATTAATAAGCCAAACATTTTGTGGTCTTTGTCAAAGAATTGTGCAATAATAGCAGTACTTGCGTGGGCACGGTGTGCAGTACCAAAGGCATCGTTTACATACACATCGCCTAGCTTGCTTAGTTTCTCTGCAAAAGCTATGTTGCCCGCCTCTTCTTCTTTGTAAAAACGTAGGTTTTCTAGCAATAACACATCACTTGCACCTAAGTCGGCAGCATATTCAACCGCAGATTCGCCAATACAATCATCTGCAAACTGAATATCTTTTCCATCTAACAAATCGCTTAAATGCGATACAATGTGCTTTAAAGAATACTTGTCTTCTGGTCCACCTTTTGGTCTGCCCAAGTGGCTCATAATAATGGCACTACCACCATCGGCTAATATTTTTTTAATGGTAGGCAAAGCTGCTGTCATTCTTGTATCGTCTGTAATAGCAAGGGTTTGCTTGTCTAAAGGCACGTTAAAATCTACACGCAGTAATACCTTTTTACCGCTAAAATTGTAATCTGAAAACTGACTCATATTGTTGTTGTTTGAAGGCAATAAAGATAGGCCTTATTAAACAACACGTGTGCTTGATTCTGGCTACAAAATACAAGCGGTATAGTTATTAACAATGCAATAATGAATGTAGTGGATTGCGATGGATAAATAAATTCAGCTTAGTTTAATTTTTCTTTTACCCAACCCAACACTTTGGTAAGTTGTTCTTCTATTGTAAGATTTGAGTTATCTAAAACTACGGCATCCTCTGCTTTACGCAATGGGCTTATGTCACGGTTACTATCAATGTAATCACGCATTTCTAAGTTATCTCTAATTTCTTCGATGGTTATGTGCGGATTTTTTAGAAGCAATTCTTTGTAGCGCCTTTGTACACGTATGGCAGGGGCAGCAGTAACAAATATTTTCAATTCAGCATTAGGAAACACCGTGGTACCAATATCTCTGCCATCCATTACAATACCTTTTTTAAGGCCAAGTTGCTGCTGTTGCGCTACGGCAAATTCACGTACTTCTTTCACTGCAGCTACTGCACTCACATGTTCACTTACAAGCATTTCACGAATTAGCACTTCTACGTTTTCGTTGTTCATAATCATATCGCTTGTACCATCTGCATCGTTATAGGCAAAATCTAGTGTTATGTTTTGCAAAGCCGCCACTACTTCGTTTGTAACATGCCAATTAGTAAGGTTACGTAAAAAATACAAGGTAATAGCACGATACATAGCACCACTATCTACAAACAGATAGTTCAATTGTTTGGCCAATTGTTTGGCTAAAGTGCTTTTGCCGCAAGACGAGTAACCGTCGATAGTGATGATAATTTTACGCATCAGTTAAAGGTATAAAAAATGTCATCCCTGTGAAAGAATGACATTTAATTTATTAAAAAAGATAACATTAAAATGTAGCTAGGTAATCTTTTATTTTAGCTTGTAACTCAGCAGTTACAGGCGTTACAGGCAAGCGCAACTCGTTTTGTAACAAGCCTAACTCGTACATAAATGCTTTTACACCTGCAGGATTATTCTCTGCAAAAAGCATATCGTAGGCTTCTAAAAATTTATAGTGCACTGGTCTTGCTGCAGCAAAATCGCCTTTTAGGCAATTACGAATCATATCAGATACCAAACGAGGAAAAGCATTGGCATTAACACTAATTACACCATCAAAACCAAAGGCTATTTGTGGTAATGCAATTTCATCATCGCCTGTTACTACTAAAAAATGTTCTGGCCTATCACGAATAATTTCTAAGCACTGAAGCATATCGTTATGTGCTTCTTTAATACCGCCAATATTTGGCACTTCGTGTGCCAAACGTAAGGTGGTTTTAGCGTTCATATTTCTACCTGTTCTGCCCGGCACATTGTACAGCAAAATAGGTTTTGGCGATGCGTTGGCTAAAGCTTTGTAGTGCAAAAACAAACCTTCTTGCGATGGCTTGTTGTAATAAGGTGAAGCACTTAATACAGCCGCAACATTATCTAAAGGAAATTCTTGTATGTCTTTAACAATAGACGCAGTATTATTACCACCAATGCCTACTACCACAGGCACTCGCTTGTTCACTACATCTAAGGTTACATTAAGCACAGTTAATTTCTCGTCTTTAGTAAGTGTAGAGGTTTCGCCTGTAGTGCCAAGTGTTACTATGTATTCTGCACCGCCATCAATAATATGATTGACGATGGTTTCAAGTGCTTTAAAATCTACACTTGAATTGCTTTTAAATGGCGTAACTACTGCCACACCTGTACCTGTAAGTAATGAACGAAGAGACATTTTAAATGGTTCGGTTTATGATGTTGTTACACGAATTTGAAACAATTTCGCAAATGACATGAATGATTTTAAACTGTTTTTATTACCCTTAAAAAGTGTTGAAAAAAGTTACAACAGTTGCTAGCGATAGCTATTGGTAGTGCGATGCAACAACAGTATAAAAAGTATTACTGAAGCTGGTTATCAAAACAACAATAGCACACTAGGCATTTACTAAAGCCGATGTGGGTAGTTCTTCCCAAAAGCCCATTGCACCAAATTTTTCAATTCGGTTGTTGATGCGTGTTTCTGCATCAACCTGCTTCAGTTGGGCTAAGGCCAATATGACGGCATTTTTAAGGATGGCTGCTGCTTCGGAGTAATCCCAATGTGCACCACCAATTGGCTCTGGCACTATTTCATCTACCAAGCCAAAGCCTTTCATATCAAGGCTTGTAAGGCGCAATTGTTCTGCGGCAGTTTCTCTTTTATCTACGCTGCGCCACAAAATAGAGCTACAACCTTCTGGCGAAATAACGGTGTACCAAGTATTTTCCATCATTAACACTTTATCGCCTACACCTATACCTAAGGCACCACCACTTGCGCCTTCACCAATAATGATGCAGATTACGGGTACTTTTAAGCGTATCATTTCAAAAATATTTCTTGCGATGGCTTCGCCTTGGCCACGTTCTTCGCCTTCTAAACCTGGGTAAGCACCTGGCGTATCTATAAAAGTAATAATAGGCTTATTAAATTTTTCGGCAAGTTTCATTAAGCGCAATGCTTTACGGTAGCCTTCGGGCTTAGCCATACCAAAATTTCTTTGCTGGCGCATTTTGGTATTAATACCTTTTTGTTGGCCAAGCACCATCACTGTTTCGCCATCTAAATTGGCAAAGCCACCTACCATGGCTTTATCGTCGGCAAAATTTCTATCGCCATGTAATTCTACAAAGTTGGTCATCATTTTTTCGATGTACTTAAACAAGTACGGTCTATCTGGATGCCGACTTAATTGCACACGCTGCCATGGCGTAAGATGCTCGGTAATTTCTTTACGCTTATCAATAATAGATTGCTCTAGTTGTGCAATAGTGCTACTATAATCTATTTTAGGATTCTTTTCTGCAAGTTTTTTTGTTTGATCTATTTGCTCGTATAAATCCTTGATAGGTTGCTCGAATTCTAAAAACTGTCTATTGGGGTACTGGGGCATAATGCTATCAGTTGTGGCGGTAAAATTAGGGGAACAAAATTTTTTTAGAAAAGATTTGTTTATAAAGAAATTTCACCCTTATATTTGCACCCCAATCAGCGGAATGGGTTGGTAGTTCAGTTGGTTAGAATGCCGCCCTGTCACGGCGGAGGTCGCGGGTTCGAGTCCCGTCCAGCCCGCAAAAAATGGTTCAAAAAAGCCTTAGTAAGTTTCACTTACTGAGGCTTTTTTATTTTACAAGCATCTTAGTTTTTACGAGCTAGTTTCTCTACGCATCTATGCTATCGTAAACCACTACTTTGCGCCATAAATGTTGGCAGGTTTCTATAAAATGTAAATGAACTGGGTTGGTTTGGTAGGCATCTTGATTGGCTTTATTGGCAAAAAACAAACACCACGATACGGCATAAGAACCATCAATTACTTCTCTGCTAGTGGCGGCGGGCTTACCAATATGATATTGTTGAATGGTAGTACAAGCTGCCAATTTTTTTAACCCTGCTACCAAAGCTGTTAAATCTTCTGCACTATCGGTATTTTTTAACCAAAAATAGACATGGTGGATAAACACATTTTTCATTTGCATAGCAATATATTTATTATTTGCCCAAAAATACGTGAACGATTAAGTAAATAGTTGTACAAAAAACAGTTTTCAACTTGGTAAACAATTATCTTGCCTGTAAACCATTTTTAAGTATCATGAAAAGAGTAATTATTCTTACAACATTATTAACTGCATCAAGCATTGGTTTTAGCCAAACCAAAACCATTACAGGCTTTACGCCTAAGGCTAGTGCAGAACAACTAAAAACTGAGCAACAGTTTGATGCAGCTTTAAATGCTAAAAATTTAGGTGCAACCATAAAAGAATTGTCTGCAAAACCGCATCATGTGGGTAGCCCAGGTGGCAAAGAAGTGGTGGATTTAATTTACAATAAATATAAAAGCTGGGGCTGGAACGTAACAATAGAAACCTACCAAGTATTGTTTCCTACACCTAAAACACGTGTACTTGAAATGGTATCGCCTACTGGCTACAAAGCTTTATTAAAAGAACCTGCATTAAAAGAAGATGCTACTTCGGGTCAAGATGGACAATTGCCTACTTACAATTGCTGGAGCGCAGATGGTGATGTTACTGCTGAATTGGTATTTGTAAATTATGGCTTACCCTCGGACTATGAAACCTTAGAAAAACTAGGCATTAGCGTAAAAGGTAAAATAGCCATTGCAAAATATGGTAGAAGCTGGCGTGGCATAAAACCCAAAGTAGCACAAGAACATGGGGCTGTAGGCTGCATTATTTATAGCGACCCAAAAGATGATGGCTATACTGCTGGTGATGTGTACCCTAAAGGTGCTTTTAAAAATGAATATGGTGTGCAACGTGGTAGCATTATGGATATGGTAATTTATCCTGGCGACCCATTAACCCCCAATATTGGTGCAACTGCAACTGCTAAACGCTTAGATAGAAGTGAAGCCACTAACTTGTTGAAAATACCTGTACTACCCATTAGCTATCACGATGCGAAGCCTTTATTAGAAGCATTAGAAGGCCCTGTTGCGCCTGCTGAATGGATGGGTAGTTTACCAATTACCTATCATGTAGGGCCTAGCAAAACGAAAATACATTTAAAAGTAGATTTTGACTGGCAATTGCGACCTGCAAATAATGTAATAGCAACAATTAAGGGTTCACAATATCCTAACCAATGGGTAATTAGAGGCAACCACCACGATGCGTGGGTAAATGGTGCTGGGGATCCAATTAGTGGCCAAGCTGCATTGCTAGAGGAAGCGAAAGCGATAGGCGATTTATTAAAAACTGGCTGGAAACCTAAACGTACTTTAATTTATTGCGCTTGGGATGCTGAAGAACCTGGCTTGCTTGGTAGCACCGAATGGGTAGAAGATCATGCAGCAGAATTGCAACAAAAAGCAGTAGCGTATATTAATTCGGATGGCAATAGCCGTGGCTTTTTGGGTGCGGGTGGCTCACATGCTTTAGAAACTTTAATGGACGAAATAAGTAAAGATGTAACAGACCCCCAAACCAATGTAAGTGTATTTGAAAGACAAAAAGCAGAGAAAATTGCAACCGCAAAAACTGTAAAAGCTAAAAAAGAATTATTGGCAAAGCAAACGCTAAGCCTTGATGCGCTTGGTTCTGGTTCTGATTACTCTTCTTTTTTACAGCATTTAGGTATTACCACTTTAGACCTTGGCTATGGTGGCGAAGGTGCAGGCGGTGAATACCATTCTATTTACGATAGTTATGATGATTATAGCCGCTTTAAAGACCCTACATTTGAATACGGTGTGGCATTATCTAAAACTGCTGGCAGAGCCGCTTTGCGCCTTGCCAATGCAGAAGCCTTACCATTTGATTTTAGAAATCTATCTAAAACCATTAATGGCTATGTAACCGACTTATTAGAAATGACCAACAACTTGAGAGAAAGCACCGAACTAGAAAATCAATTGGTACAAAACAAAACCTATGTACTTGCTGCAGACCCTAAAGACAATTTAAAAGCACCAATTGCAAAAGCAGAAGTACCATTTATAGATTTTTCACCTTTACAAAATGCTTTAAAAGCCTTAGATAAAAGTGCCGAAGAATTAGCTAAAACTTGCAATAAATCTACCACCGAAGCCGAAAAAGACAACATCAACAAGGCTTTATTTCAAGCAGAGCAGCAACTATTATCGCCTACAGGTTTACCTAACAGAAGCTGGTACAAGCACACTATTTACGCACCAGGTTTTTATACAGGTTATGGCGTAAAAACAATGCCTGGTATAAGAGAAGCCATTGAACAGCGAGAATGGAAAGAAGCAAAAGAACAAATAATTATTGCAGCCGATGCTATCAATAGACTAAGTAATTATTTGACACAACTTAGCAAATAAGTTTTGCGAGAAAAAAGGCATGGAAAAATAAAAAGCGGCTTCACTTTGTAAAGTGAAGCCGCTTTTTATTTAGATTGTTGCTAACTATTAGCGCAGTTTCTTTTCCATTATATAGTGCGGTACAGTTACTTCTTCAAACTCATTGCTACAAACGCTATACCCAAGTTTTTCATAAAAACCAACAGCCGTTTTACGTGCGTGCATGGTTAATTTTTTATACCCTGCATCTCTTGCCACATTTTCGGCAAAGTTCATTAAAGCCCTACCAATGCCTTTGCCTTGCAAGCCATCTAAAACTGCCATTTGACGCAACTTTACTGTATCAGGTTCTATTTCTGTTAATAAGCAACAGCCTTCTAATTTTTCCTCATCAAAACAACCTAATAAAATGTCTTCTTTTTCTTTTTCTAAATCTTCTTTGCTAAAGGTTAAACCTAAAGGTGTACGCAATATTTGCCTACGCAAGTCAATCATTTGATTGTACTCTTTTGTGCCGTAATCAATAAATTTTAATGCCATACTCTAACTGGTTAGTTGTCTAAGATACACTTTAATTTTACTTATTTTTATGATTGCAACTCAAATTTACGAATTAAATGTGTAGTTAACCGTTTACTACTCACTACCTACTTTACCATAGGTCATTTCGGGATGCCTTACAAATGGATGCTTGGCTTCATCGAAAATATAACGCCAAGTAACCAAATGTCTACTTTGTTTTGCACCAAGACTCTTGTAAATGTTAATCATTTTAGGATTCCAATCGCCGGCCCAACCCATTTCGTAGCTATGGTACCAGCCTTTGTTTTGAATAAACAAGGCACATTCATAAATCAAAAAACTATCTATGCCAAGTGCTTGATATTTAGGCACTACACCAAATGCCAAGCCTGTTAATTTTTTGCACTTTCCCATTTTTTTCATCCACAATAAACGTAGTTTTTCTATCAACCCAAACTTGCCATTAAAGTGTTTAAAATACTGGTTTATATCTGGTATGTTAATAAACATAGCTATCGGTTCTTCTTTGTAATAAGCAAACCAAACCATGCGTTCATCCATAATGGGTTTCATGGTTTTAAATAGTTTCAGTACTTGCGCTGCTGTTATTTCTTTTGCCTCGCCATGTTGTGCCCAAGCTGCATTGTACACTGTTGCAAAATCATTGGCATATTTTTCAAGCGCATCAAGCGTATCAAGATTGGCGTGGTGCGCTTTGTAGCCAGCTTTTGCCTTAAACTTTGCATGACGCTCGGGAAAACGAGCTGGCAAGGCATCATCTATACACATGGTATAGAAATATTGGTTGTAATAATTTTTAAACCCATAGCCTGTAAACAACCCTTGGTAGTAAGGTGGGTTGTAAGCCATACCATACACTGGTTCGCTATTAAAACCTTCTACCATTAAGCCCCAATTCTTATCTCTATCACCAAAGTTTACAGGCCCATCTATGGCTTCGCAACCCCTACTTTGCAACCATGCTTTACTAGTATCAAACAATAAATTGGCTGCTGCTTGCTTATTAATACAATCGAAAAAGCCTATACAACCTGTTGTAAAATTTGTGCCTTTATTTACATAATGGCTATTGGTAAACGCAGCAATTCGGCCAATTGTTTTACCTTTTTCATCTACCAAAATCCATCGTTTGGTATCACCGTATTGATAATTTTTATTTTTGCTTTTATCAAATACTTCTTTCACTTCATTATCTAAAGGCCTTATGTAGTAAGGATTAGCGGCTTGTAGGGTAGCATTAATTTGTAAAAATTCTTTCTCTAAACTAGCACTCGTAACTTCTATTATTTGCATACAAAACCTATTTGTACAAATGTAATGGTTGAGGCATTAATTGTTTTAGGAAAATGGGAATAAACTATGGTACAATTCAACATATTTAATGGCTAGCTAAATACTCTTTAATGGCATAATGGTACACAGATTGCCCTACTGCCACTTTGCTTAAATAGGTAGCTTTTAATTCGGGATTATTTAGTATTTCCTGTGCATATTTTACTGCTTTGCTAAATCTACTTTTTTCTGCCAATTGCTTGGGGCTTGGTTTTACATTGGTCATATCGGGGTACTTACTTATGACCGTTTTAGTAGCGTACTGCTTTACTACTAATTGTTTGCCTAAATGACCTGACATGCCATGAAGTAATATATTGTTTTGTGTAGTTGCCATGTTGCTAAGGTAAGGTGTTTATCCATTCATCCTACGTTCATCTTACGTTTATCTTACGTTATAGCTGTGCTTTAAATATACCTTTTTTATAGCCTTCTTCAATAGAACGCAACCTCACTAAGTAAAAAACAACAAATAACGTTCTAAGGAATTTTAACTTTAAACCTTGGAACATCTTTTTTGGATATTGTCTTTCCTTTTGCTTTTTGCCTACTTACATAGCTTGATGCTGAGACATTTGTTCTAAACTCGTCTAAAATTCCTAGGTGCCTCAATATGGTCACTTCTTTTGTAAACGTTTCTGTTTCAGTATTATTTATATTCAATGCTCGAAAAATATCATTACTTGAAATTTCTCTATCACCAAGACCAAGCAGAATTATTTGCTTTTGATTTTTTGCCAAACGATGTGCTTCAAATTGCATTAACCATTCTATTTCTTTAGAAGTGAATATGGTTTTTGTTTGACAAAGTAACTCTAAACCAAAGCCCATTAGAATACAATTCAGGTTTTTTAAGTTCTTGCTTCTGCATTAAACTAAAAATCCTTTTCATTCCTTCTCCAAGCTCTCGCATAAGTTTATTTTCCCGTAATACTCTCGCAATTAGAGCATTTCGAGACTCATGCGAACCTTCTAATTCGTATAAGTTTTTGATAGTTAATGTTGAAATTAAAGCACCAGGGCTTTTTATTTCCATTCTATCGTTAAAAATATAAATTTCTATAGCATTTGCTATGCTATAGTCTCTATGTGCAATTGCATTTAATATAGCTTCTCTTACTGCATCTTCAGGATAAATGTACTTCTGCTCAAACTGCGAATTAGTTCCAAATTCGGTTTTATAGGCAAGATATGATCGCAAATGTTCCCATGATTTAATTACCAATTCAAAAATATTTCCCTTTACAATGTCATCACTAACAACATTGTATTTTTCTCCTGCCTCTAACGAGTTTCCTTTAACTTTTAAAAACCGAACTTGACATCTTGGATGCCATCTGTCAATATCAGTTGCAAAAAGCAATAAAGCAGCCCGTTTAAGTCTCAACCCATTTTGGGCGTATTCGGCTAATCCAATTTGCTGCAAATATCTTTCAATGCTTAAGCCTTTTATATACTGATCAGCAATTCCTTGAAGTAATCTTACATCTAAGTCTGTTACAATTGCCCCATCTACATATTGACTATCATATTCTCTTGATTTAATTTCTTGTCTTTCAAATTGAATTTGATCTATAGAAGCTGGTATTGTTGTTCTATCTTTCCTTCTAACACATCGCCCATCTGGGAGTTGATAAATCATTGTGGTACCTTTATTAACGGAAAAATATAAAATACTCTTGCCATCTAAAATAAGTTTATTTACGTTATTCAAGGGTAGTTGCTGCCCTTTATAAACATGAGTATTAATAGAATTCAACATTGCTTGTACATCATCTTCTGAGTGAGGAATACCTGTAATAGTTCCGTCATCTTCTACACCTATTATTATTGCCCCACCGTCAGCATTAGCAAAAGAAACTAATGCTTCGCCAATATCAGCACAAATTGATTTTACCTGCCTTGGTTTTTTATTGTCTGGTCGCCCCTCTAAAGCAGATTTAAATTCTCTAAAATGACTCTCACCAAGAATTAGCGTATTTTTAACTCTATCAGTAAGTAATAATACATCATCCATTAATTGTATCTTAAATTTACTCTCAAAGTTAATGAAAGTTTTGAAAGTCTGATTAAGCCTTGCTTTGCTACTTAAAGTGAGCATTTATAAAACTAAATATTGGAGCAAGTGTTTTTATTAACTAACACCTACCACCTATCACCCATGAACCATCACCCATGACCCATGACCCATGACCTATCACCCATGACCCATGACCTATCACCCATGACCCATCACCTATCACCCATGACCCATCACCCATCACCTATCACCAATGAACCACCACCCACCTAATATTGCCCTGTGCTTAATAGTACCAAAGTACAGGCTTCTATTGGCTCAATACCGTTGGCTTTAGCCAAACTAGCCAATTCGTCATTTTCTGTACCGGGGTTAAAAATAAGTCGTTGAGGGTGTAAGGATAAGATATAACTGTAGTAAGATTTTTGATTGGCAGGACTTAAATACAACGTTACTGTATCTACATTGTGAATGTGTGGATGTGCTGTTATAATAGGTGTTGCGCCTATTTTACCAGCTTTTATGCCAATAGCTGTTACGGTATGCTGATGTGCTACTAATTTTTGCGTAGCTAAAAAACTATAACGCTCTGGGTTTTCTGAAGCACCAAGTACAACGGTATTTTTTGGCATGATGGAGTTTTTAGTTTGGAGTTTGGGGTTTGGGGTTTGGAGTTTGGGGTTTGGGATTTATAGTTTGGAGTTTGGAGTTTGAAGTTTGGGGTTTGGAGTTTGGGGTTTGGGGTTTGGGGTTTGAGGTTTGGGGTTTGGGGTTTGAGGTTTGAGGTTTGGGGTTTGGAGTTTGGGGTTTGGAGTTTGGGGTTTGGAGTTTGGGGTTTGAAATTACAAACTTCAAACCCCAAACTAAATTTAATTTTCAAACGTGCTGTAGAAATACGGTGTTTTTGCTTCAAACTCAGCGCTACAAGTATCTACCATTTTGTACACACGAGTAATACCAAGGGCTTTACGTTTTTCGTACACTTGGTCATCGTTGCAGTTGCCTTGTAATACTTTAGCAATTTGTGCATCGCTAAAGCCATTTTTCTTGGCTTGTTTTAGCAAATCTTCTGGCAGGGTTTCTAAGCGATAGTTAGCAATATCTTTTTCTATAGTACATAGCTTTTGTATTTGGTACAAAAACCATTTATCAATACCAGTTGCTTGTGCAATGCTTTTTACCGTACTACCTTGCATTAATGCATCTTTAATACGAAAAATTCTGTCCCATTTTGGGGTTTTAATGTACTCAACAATTTCCTCGCTCTTCATTAAACTTTTACCATAATACCCCAAACCAATCGCATCATTTTCTAAGCTTACACAAGCTTTTTGTATTGCTTCGGTAAAGCTTCTTCCAATGCTCATTACTTCACCTACACTTTTCATTTGCAAGCCAAGTGTGTCGTTGGCGCCTTTAAACTTATCAAAATTCCAGCGTGGTATTTTTACAATTACATAATCTAATGCAGGTTCAAAATAAGCCGATGTTGTTTGGGTAATTTGATTTTTTAATTCATCTAAGCTATACCCAATAGCTAGTTTGGCAGCAATTTTAGCGATAGGATAACCCGTTGCTTTACTTGCCAATGCAGAGGAACGACTAACACGTGGGTTAATTTCTACCGCAATTAATTCTTCAGTTTCTGGGTTTTGTGCAAACTGTACGTTACAACCACCGTGAAAATTTCCAATGCTACGCATCATTAACATTGCTTGGTTACGCATGTCTTGAAACGCCGTGTCGCTCAATGTCATGGCGGGTGCTACGGTAATGCTATCGCCTGTATGCACACCCATTGGGTCAAGATTTTCTACGGTACAAATAATTACTACATTGTCATTTTTATCTCGTAATAATTCTAGTTCAAATTCTTTCCAGCCAAGTACTGCTTTTTCTACCAATACTTCGTGAATTGGTGATGCTTCTAAACCTCTTTTCAAGGCTGCATCAAGCTCGCTTTTATCGTGTACAAAACCACCGCCTGTACCACCAAGTGTAAATGATGGCCGTATTACCAATGGAAAACCAATTTGTTGGGCAAACTCTTTACCTTCTAAAAAACTGTTTGCCACATGGCTTGGTGCAACTTTCACACCTATTTTCATCATCAATTGCCTAAACTTCTCACGGTCTTCTGCCGTATCTATTGCCGCTACGTCTACACCAATCATTCGGCAATTATATTTTTCCCAAATATCTAGTTCATCTACTTCTTTACACAAGTTCAACGCAGTTTGGCCCCCCATAGTAGGCAACACTGCATCAATGTTATTTTCAGCCAAAATACTTTCTATACTTTCTGACGTTAATGGCAATAAATACACTTTATCGGCCATCATTGGGTCGGTCATAATAGTAGCAGGATTACTATTAATTAAAATCACCTCAATACCTTCTTCGCGTAAGCTACGAGCCGCTTGCGTACCAGAATAATCAAACTCGCAAGCCTGACCAATAATAATAGGACCAGAACCAATAATTAAAACCGACTTGATAGAATTGTCTTTGGGCATGATAATTTTTTTAACCAACTATAGAATAAGCATTGAACATTTGGTGCATCGCACTACCAATAGCTATTGGAATGTACTGCTAATTTGCTGCTAGGCAACTTAAAACCCTAGTGTTGCGCTCTTTGCCTTTTTTGCTTTGTTGCGTGAAAAAACAAAATTGTGCAAATGTAAGGGTGCGGTACAAAAAAAGAGGTCATAAATTTTGAAAAAAGCCATTATGGGGATAATAGTTTACATTAGCCGCCTTGCATTAGCAAGTTAATGGTTGTAGCAGCAACAAATTCGCTCTCCTTCTGTTATTATTACATCAATACAAATACATTTTTTATGGCGGTATTAAAAGAAGGCAGCAAAGCCCCTGCATTTAAATCAGTTGATCAAAACGGCAAAACCATTGCACTTAAAGACTTTATTGGCAAAAAAGTAATCTTATACTTTTACCCAAAAGACGATACACCCGGTTGTACAGCACAAGCTTGCAACCTTAGAGATAATTATCAACTATTGCTTAACAAAGGTTTTGCAATTATTGGCGTAAGTACAGATAGCGTTAAAAGCCACAAAAAATTTGAAGATAAATACGAATTGCCTTTTGCTTTAGTAGCAGACGAAGACAAAAAAATTGTAGACGTGTACAACCTTTGGGGCGAGAAAAAATTTATGGGCAAAACCTATATGGGCACTACTCGTACCACTTTTTTAATAGACGAATTGGGTAAAATTAAAAAAATTATCAGCAAGCCCGATACTAAAAATCACACAGAAGAACTGCTTGCAGCTTGGGATGAAGCATAATATTTTCAATTAAAAAATTCTCACTACATAGGCGCAAAGCCACATAGCATTAGCATTGTAAACATGTTTTTCTATGTGCCTATGCGCCTTTGTGGTAATTAAGCGTTTTTTATGCAACAATTGGCATTTACCAAAACATTACTACAATGGAACGAGCGTGATAACCACCGCCCAATGCCTTGGAAAGGCGAAACAGATCCTTATAAAATTTGGCTCAGCGAAATTATTTTACAACAAACGCAAGTGAAACAAGGTTGGGGCTATTACGAAAACTTCATTGGCAACTACCCTACTGTACAAGATTTAGCTGCGGCAAAAGATGAAGCTGTTTTTAAACTGTGGGAAGGCTTGGGCTATTACAATCGTTGCAAAAATTTACTAGCTACTGCAAGATTTATTGCTAACGAATTAGGCGGTAAATTTCCAAACACTTACAATGATATTGTAGCACTAAAAGGGGTGGGACCTTATACAACTGCTGCCATTGCCTCGTTTGCATTTAACCTGCCGTATGCTGTTGTAGATGGCAATGTATTTAGGGTTTTGGCAAGAGTTTTTGGTATAAATACGGCCATTGATAGCACAAAAGGCAAGCAAGAATTTACAGCACTTGCAACCAAAGTTTTAGATACCACACAGCCAGGCATTTATAACCAAGCCATTATGGATTTTGGTGCTACCGTATGCAAACCATTTGCACCGCAATGCCATATTTGTCCATTGCAAAATACCTGTGTGGCTTACCAAAAAGGCAGTGTGAATTTGTTGCCTATAAAAGAGAAAGTACTTACAAAGAAAAGCCGTTGGCTATACTATTTTGTTATTGAATGTAAAGGCAAAACATTGGTGCATAAACGTACAGCTAACGATATTTGGCAAAGCCTGTACGAGTTTTACGTACTAGAAGCAAATGAACAACAAGATTGGACAAATACACAAGTAAAGCAGTGGTTTTGGCAGCAGTTGACTGTAACAGACGTTGCTTTAATAAGTGTGTCGCCTTTACAAAAGCAACAGCTTACGCACCAATTAATTAAAGGGCAATTTATAAAAGTACAAATAGCAGCAGTGCCTAAAACATTGATACATTACGAGTGGGTAAATAATGGTGATTTAAACAAATTGGCTTTCCCTAAATTCATTAACCAATATTTAACCGAGTTTGCACATTGGTAAGAATATGTGTTGTAGAATTGCGTAATTTTTTTTAGCAAGTACTTTAAAGTAACAAATTCTTAGTGCAAAAACGCATTGCACAACTGCAAAGCACAATTTCAGCTTGCAAAAACGCATTGCACGTGTGCAAAGCACAATTTCAACTTGCAAAAACGCATTGCACGTTTGCAAAGCCCAATTTCAACTTGCAAAAACGCATTGCACAACTGCAAAGCACAATTTCAGCTTGCAAAAACGCATTGCACGTGTGCAAAGCACAATTTCAACTTGAAAAAACGCATTGCACGTGTGCAAAGTACAATTTCAACTTGCAAAAACGCATTGCACGTGTGCAAAGCACAATTTCAGCTTGCAAAAACGCATTGCACGTGTGCAAAGCACAATTTCAACTTGCAAAAACGCATTGCACGTGTGCAAAGCACAATTTCAGCTTGCAAAAACGCATTGCACAGGTGCAAAGCACAATTTCAACTTGCAAAAACGCATTGCACAGGTGCAAAGCACAATTTCAGCTTGAAAAAACGCATTGCACAGGTGCAAAGCCCAATTTCAACTTGCAAAAACGCATTGCACAGGTGCAAAGCACCATTTCAACTTGCAAACATGTAGCTATTGTAATGTTCAAACAAGTTGCTACAAAGCCGCTACAATAGCTTGCTGAATGGCAACAAATTCTTCTTTACTAAAACTCAATTTTTTATTGCCCAAATTCACATCATTCGGTGCATCGGTAGGTATTAGGTGTAAATGTGCATGAGGCACTTCTAAACCAACAGTTATCATATTTACACGGTTGCAAGTAAAGGCTTTTTCAATAGCATGTGCAATAGGTTTTGCAAATAATAACAACGCCGATAAATAACTATCAGGTACATCAAAAATTTTATCTACTTCTATTTTAGGCACTACCAATACATGGCCTTTTTTTACAGGAAAAATATCTAAAAAAGCAATGAACTGCTCGTTTTCTGCAACCTTATAAGCTGGTATTTCGCCAGCAATTATTTTTGAGAAGATAGTCATAGTGGGGATGGGTGATGGGTGATGGTTCATGGTTCATGGTTCATGGTTCATGGGGCATTGGTGATGGGTCATGGGGCATAGTTCATAGTTCATGGGTGATGGGTGATGGGTCATGGTTCATGGGTCATGGTTCATGGGTGATGGGTCATGGTTCATGGGTCATGGGGCATGGGGCATAGTTCATGGTTCATGGGTGAACGGTTGACGGTTCATGGGTGATGGTGTTCGGCTTTGTTGGCTGTTGCAAATGTAGCTGTTAATGCCTAAAAATAGTTGACCGTTATTTGGGCATCGCACACTGCGGCTGTAGTAGGTGCTTGGGCTTTTGTTGCAGCGTAGGGGTTTCACGCAACGAAACATAGAAGGCAACGAGCGCAAAGATTTTCTGTTAATGCGGAGGAACAGCCTGTCCCGATTTTCGGGGAAGCATCTAACTGAAATAAATAAAACTGTTGATGAAAGCAACACCAACAGAGGCAAAGAAATTTCATTTTGCCATTTTTAAATTGCTAGACGGCGTTTTGAATGTTCTAGATGCCAATTTAATCTTCTAAACAGGGTTTAGAAATTGCTAAGTGCCATTTTGAATGTTCTAGGTGGCATTTTGAATGTTCTAGGTGGTATTTTGAATGTTCTAGGTGGCATTTTGAATGTTCTAGGTGGCATTTAGAATGTTCTAAGTGCCATTTTGAATGTTCTAGGTGGCATTTTGAATGTTCTAGGTGCCATTTTGAATGTTCTAGGTGGCATTTTGAATGTTCTAGGTGCCATTTTGAATGTTCTAGGTGGCATTTTGAATATTCTAACCCCACCTAAAATGTTTTAACCCCACCTAGAATATTCTAACCCCACCTAGAATGTTTTAACTCCACCTAGAATATTCTAACCCCACCTAGAATGTTTTAACCCCACCTAGAATATTCTAACCCCACCTAGAATGTTTTAACCCCACCTAGAATATTC
>JASGCX010000016.1:0-4348 GCA_030053925.1 Flavobacterium sp. | reverse complement strand
TAACCCCACCTAGAATGTTTTAACCCCACCTAGAATGTTTTTATCCCACCTAGAATATTCTAACCCCACCTAGAATGTTTTTATCCCACCTAGAATATTCTAACCACACCTAGAATATTCTAACCCCACCCTTTCCCCCACTGTTGCTTTCACCAACAGCATTTACTACTCAACAAAACCTTTACGCTCTTTGCCATCATTGCCTCGTTGCGTGAAACCCCTACGCTTCAATAAAAGCCCTACAAAGTATCTAACCGATGCAGTGTGCGATACGCTAAGGCGGCGGTACAGGCTGCAACAACAGCCTAATAGCACTACTACTGCTAGTTACTACAAAAAGACTGCAATTAATAATGGAGTGCTATTGCCTTGCGGCTTAAATTTGCATATACCCACATTTATAAGCAAAACAAACACACTATGGATAAAATTGCAGTAGCCAAAGGCGATGGTATAGGACCAGAAATTATGGATGCCGTATTAGGTATTTTTAATGCAGCAAAAGTGCCGCTTGAATACGAAGTTGTAGAAATGGGTAAGTGGGTTTTTGACAAAGGTTATAGCAACGGTATGACAACCGAGGCGAAACAAACCATTGAAGACTTGAACATTTTGTTTAAAGGCCCCATGGAAACACCTAAGGGCAAGGGCGTAAAAAGCGTGAACGTTACGGCCAGAAAAACTTGGAACACCTACGCTAATAAACGTGAATTTCAAACCCTACATGGTGTAGATACGGTGTTTTCTAAAGCAGGTATTCCTATCGATATTACCATTGTTCGTGAAAATATTGAAGATACCTATGGCGGTATTGAACATTTATTAACGCATGATGTGGCACTTGGTCGTAGGTTTATTACACGCCCTGGTAGCTTGCAGGTAATTAAGTATGCGTTTGAAATGGCTAAGAAAAAAGGTGCTCGTAGAATTACTTGCGGTCACAAAGCCAACATTATGAAACTTACCGATGGTTTGTTTTTAGAAGTGTTTTACGAAGTAGCAAAAGACTACCCAGAACTAAAGGCAGACGATGTAATTGTAGATGACTTGTGCATGAAATTGGTAACTCGCCCAGACCTGTTTGATGTGGTGGTATTAACCAACCTACAAGGCGATATTGTGAGTGATCTTTGTGCTGGCTTGGTAGGTGGTTTGGGGTTTGCACCTTCGGCAAATATTGGCGACCACATTTCAATTTTTGAAGCGGTACACGGTACAGCACCAGATATTGCTGGTAAAAATATTGCCAATCCTACATCGTTATTACTAAGTGGCTTGGCAATGTTGCGCCATTTAGGATTAATGGAAACAAGCGCTATGATTGAAAATGCCTTGCTATACACACTAGAAAGTGGTGTACACACAGGCGACTTTGGCGATAAATCTATCCCATCAGTTAATACCACCGAATTTGCCAATGCTATAGTTGAAAATTTTGGTAAACTACCAAGCATTAATGCAAAGCCTACCATTGCCAATAACTACAAAACACCTACACATTTTATACTAGACAATAACCCAATGCTAGAAAGTGTAGAAACGATAAAAGAAGAAATTATTGGTGTTGACTTTTTTATAGAAAGCCACGTGCAGCCAAAAGAAGTAGCCGAACTAGCACTAAAACATACGCTTACATTATTTAACCTTACCACAGTAACCAACCGTGGTACACAGGTTTGGCCTACAGGTTCTATATTCACTAACTTGGTTAATACCTACATGTGTCGTTTTGAAAGTGCAGATGGCGAACCACTAACCCAAGTAGATATTTTAGAATTGTACAAAAGAATGACAGCCGATTTTAAAGTATGTTCTACCGAATTATTGAACAGAATAGGCGATAAAAAATTGTACAGCAGCGCACAAGGGCAGTAGTTAAAAACGCTGATTAATTAAGATGAAATGATGGGCAATGATGATTTAATTTTAATTAAAACCTGTTACGTTTTACACGGCATTGTTCTATTGTAATTGGCTTTAAGTACCAAGCAAAAACTTAGAGTGATACTAATTAATCTAGGGCTTTCCGTTTGCTATAGCAGTATTCTCTTTTACAACCTTATTTATAACTCAAAATATGGGGCAGGCTTAATTTGGATTATTGGTTTATTATTGATTATTCCATTACACATTTTGGTTAATCTAGTGCAATTGGTTCTCATTCTGATAAAGAGAAAGAAAGCTTAATTAATTAAAATTAAAATCGGCTATTTGCGAAGTGCAAATAGCCGATTTTCGTTGTGAGCGTTGTATTCTTTGTTTCGTTGCGTGAAACACTACACTACACTACACTATATAGCAATACCTTCTACCTTGAATTTTAGAATACCGTTAGGTGCTTGCACTTCAGCAATTTCGCCAATAGCTTTACCTAGCAAGCCTTTGCCAATAGGTGATGACGCAGAAATTTTGCCCGCTTTTAAGTCGGCTTCTTTTTCGCCTACAATTTGGTAGGTTACTGTTTTTTTAGTAGCCAAATTGGTAATGGTAGCCTTGGTTAAAATAGCCACTTTGCTAATGTCTATGGTATTGGGGTCTACAATTTTAGCATTAGCAATTACGCCTTCAAGCTGTTTTATTCTAGCTTCAAGCATGCCTTGAGCTTCTTTGGCAGAATCGTATTCGGCATTTTCTTTTAAATCGCCTTTCTCTCTCGCTTCTGCAATAGCTTTACTTGCTGCAGGCCTATCTATTGCTTTCATCCTTTGCAGCTCTTCCCTCATTTTTTCAAAGGTTTCTTTCGTTACATATTCACTCATAATCTTTGTTTTAAGATGATACAAAAAAAATACAACGCCACAGAATTACTGCGGCGTTGCATTAGTACAAATATAGAAAAAAGGCTAAAGAGCGCAATTTTTTTTTCTTGTCAAAAAAATACTTTTACAAAGCATTAAATAGTAAATGCTCTATGCGTAGCAAAAAACCATTTGGTGCTGTGCGTAGTGCATTGCTATAAATTTGGTGCCTGTAACCTATGTCTACCCTTGTTTGGCTATGAATAATTAATTGCAAAGATGGTGCTACATCTAAATATCCTTTTGCATTGCCTACAAGTTTTTGCCCCAATAATTCTACCATCACATTCAAGTTGGTTTGATTGTAATTGGTGTATTCTTTAGGCAACAATAATTTACCAAAAGACAAAGTGTAATTGACCGCTTGATATGCTTGGTTAGTAGGAAATTTATTAGCCGTGCCATTATTAGTTGCTTGCACATAACTTACTGATGATGATAACGCCACTTTGTGTAACAGTTGTGTGGCTACAAAGCCCAACTGATAGCCACTGTTGTGTGCGTTAATGTCTATTTCATCTTGGTGAATATCGCTGTTGTTAGTGCTTAACCTAGCAAAAGCCGCCATTCTAAAATGTGTGTGTACATCGTCTTTGCTGTAAAAACGATATTTAACGTAAGCACCAACACCTTCATAGATTAATGCTTTGTTACGATTGCTTACAAAAGCCTCTGCATGTACCATTAGGTTTTTATTAATGCCAAACATTACTTCAGGCAAAATATGGTAGTTAGTAGTGCCTTTGTATGCGTCTTTAAAAAAACTCTGTGTAGCACGTATGCCAATGGTTTTTGTGGGCATATTGCTTGCAGGCTCTGTGTACACAAACAATTCTTGCGCAAAAACATGGCTTGTTGCTAGTAATGCAACTATTAAAAAGTAGTTTTTCATGTTGAAATGTTAAATGGTTACATGATACACTCTTGTACCTGTTGCACCATCTTTTTTAGCGCAGCAACTTTCTATAGTACCTGTTTGGTAGCATTTCATGGTAGTATATTGACCAAATTTTTTGTACTCTTTTGCAGTAGCAAAATTCTTATCTACCACAGTAAATGTTTTGCTGCCGTTTAAAGTTTGATTAGGTACGTTTAAAAAATGTAGTGTTTTGCCTTGTACAATTACGTGTGTATCGTCTTGCACATGTACATTATCAAAATTGGCCGTTATGGTAAGTTTTGCTACCGAAAAACCTGCACCTGTAACGGCGTTTTTTAAAGCATCAAAGTCAATAGGCATGTTGCTTTTAAACGTGATATTGTAAGCCGAGTTTTTAATATCGCTATCTACTTTTTCTACAAAAGGCACTGCCAATAATGCTTTGTAAATAGCTTTTGAACACATGCTACAGGTAAGGCCACTAGCTTGTAAATTGGCTTGTTTAAATTGTGCTTGTGTGCTTATTGTAAATAATACAGCGCAAGCTAATAGTATATTTTTCATGTGGTGAAATGTGAAAAGTGAATGGTGAAAGGTGAAAATGTGAAAGGTGAGACGTGAAAGGTGAGACGTGAAAGGTGAGACGTGAAAGGTGAGACGTGAAAGGTGA
>JASGCX010000015.1 GCA_030053925.1 Flavobacterium sp. | reverse complement strand
GTAGATTTATGAAATATCCTCCCTTCTTAAAACCCAATGCCACCATCGGAATTACTGTGCCTTGGTTAGTGTACTCACCAACCACTCCGAGTACTTTTTCCAGTTATCATAAAACAACAATCTCTAAATACGCAACAACAATTGGTTATTGAATATTGCACATTCTTTTTTGATTATTTACTCATTTCCTCAGCCTTGGTTTGTGAGTACACAAAGCACGGCGAGGAACATTTACTATAAATTACGGGTGCATAAACAATTTTCCATTTTTTGCTTTTATTTTAAATGATTGCCAACCTTTAAAAGGTTGGCTAACATTGGCTCTCAGCAGAAAAAAATTTATGCACCCTTTGATTGTGTAAACAGCTTTTTGTTGTATAAAATTGCGCTTTTAGCCCCTATATGGTCGGCAAAAATTGCAAAGCGAACAAAGTATGTTGCACCCAATAACTATTGGCTGTGTAATACAACAACGGCTTTAAATAACTGATGCCATCTTACAATACTAAGCCGTGGAAGCAAGCAAAAAAGCTGCACATTTTTAGTAAAAAAGCTTGGCAAGGCAATGGCGAAAATTAATAAACCTAGCACCACAACCTATGTGTGTGCTAGAATGGAATCCTTAAAATATGTGTATGATAAAACAACATTTTTTTGTAGCATTATTGGCTTTTGGCTTTACTGCAAAGGCGCAAAACACTTTATCGCTTGCTGGTAATTGGCGTTTTGAAATAGATAGAAACGATATAGGCGTTAAGGAAAAATGGTTTAGTAAATTGTTAGCTGATACTATCAAATTACCAGGCTCGATGCTTGAAAATAACAAAGGCGATACAGTAACCTTGCAAACAAAATGGACGGGCAGCATTTACGATAGTAGTTGGTATTTTAATCCTCGTTATGCTAAGTATCGTAAGCCCGATGATTTAAAATTTCCTTTTTGGTTAACACCCGCTAAATACTATGTTGGTGCAGCTTGGTATCAAAAAGAAGTGGTAATACCTGCTTCGTTTAGTAAGCAGCATATCAACTTGTTTTTAGAGCGCTGCCACACCCAAACTACTGTGTGGGTAGATGATAATGAAGTGGGTACGCAAATGACATTTGTAGTGCCGCATCAGTACAACTTATCATCTCTATTAACACCGGGTAAACATACCATTACCATTCGTATTGATAATAGCATAAAAGCCATCAACGTAGGGCCAGATAGCCATAGTTTAACCGACCATACACAAGGCAACTGGAACGGTATTGTTGGCAAAATGGAATTAACAGCAATGCCAGTAACTCACATAGGTGCTGTGCAAGTATATCCCAATGTTACTGATAAATTTGCCTTGGTAAAATTGGTTGTAAAAGGTGGCGATGTTGCCAAAGTGATACTATCTGCTAAACGTATTAATAGCCAACAACAGCAAGCAATTGCACCTATTACCATCAATAATCCGGCTATTAAAAATGATACATTGGTTGCTACTTTGCCAATGGGTAAAAACGTAGCACTGTGGAGCGAATTTGATGCTGCATTGTACCAACTTACTGCTACAATAGTTGCTAAATCTGGTGCTAAAAGTGAGGTACAAACGCAGTTTGGTATGCGTAGTTTTAAAACCAAAGGCACACAATTTACCATTAATGGGCAAACTACTTTTTTACGTGGTACAGTTGAAAACTGCGTGTTTCCTTTAACAGGCTATGCACCAATGGATGTAGCTAGTTGGGAGCGTGTATTTCGCATTTGCAAATCGTATGGTTTAAACCACATGCGCTTCCACTCGTATTGCCCGCCCGAAGCAGGTTTTGAAGCCGCTGACAAACTTGGTTTTTACTTACAGCCCGAAGGGCCAAGTTGGGCCAACCATGGTTCGTCGCTTGGCGATGGCAAACCAATAGACCAGTTTATTTACGATGAAACCCTGAGAATGGAACAATTGTATGGCAACCATCCATCTTATTGTATGCTAGCTTATGGCAACGAGCCTCGTGGTGGTAAGCAAGTTGAGTACCTTACTAAGTTTATTCATTTTTGGCAAAAAAAAGATGATAGACGCTTGTACACGGGCGCTTCGGTAGCCATGAGTTGGCCACTGGTTCCAGATAATGAATACATGATAAAATCTGGTGCAAGAAACCTCGCTTGGGATAAATTACCAGAAAGTAAAACCGATTACACCGCTGCTATTGAGAAATTTACAATGCCATATTTAGCTCACGAAATGGGCCAATGGTGTGTTTTTCCAAACTTTAAAGAAATAAAAAAATATACTGGTGTTTACAAACCCAAAAACATGCAATTATTTAAAGAAGATTTGAAAGATAATGGCATGTTAAACCAAGCCGATAAATTTTTACAAGCCACCGGTAAGCTGCAAGTGTTGTGCTATAAAAACGAAATTGAAAAATCGATGAGAACGCCTAATAATGGCGGTTTTCAGCTATTATCGTTAAACGATTATAGTGGCCAAGGTACGGCGTTAGTAGGTGTGCTAAACGCTTTTTGGGATGAGAAGGGTTATATAGATGCAAAAGGATTTTCTAAGTTTTGCAATACCACAGTACCACTAGCAAGGCTTGATAAATTTGTGTATAAAAACAATGAGCAACTTACTGCTGCCATAGAAATCTATCACTATGGTAAAGCAACTTTACCAAATGCCATTGTTAATTGGCAAATACACAACAGCAAAGGTGTAGTGGTTACAAAAGGCACATTTAAACCAACCAACATTGTTACTGGTAAAAATACCTTCGTTGGTAATATCAATTATGCTTTGTTACCAATTACACAAGCCACACAATTAACGCTAAAACTAAGCATTGCCAACACTACTTACAGTAACCATTGGAATATTTGGGTATATCCTGCAAAGCTAGCAACCATCAACGATACAAGCATTTACTACACCAACGTACTTGATGCAAAAGCTGAAGAAGTGTTAAGCAAAGGCGGCAAAGTATTTTTAAATATGGCTGGCAAAGTTGTAAAGGGTAAAGAAGTAGTACAACATTTTTTACCAGTGTTTTGGAACACATCGTGGTTTAAAATGCGTGCACCACATACGCTTGGTATTCTGCTAAATGATAAGCATCCTGCGTTTACCAATTTTCCTACAGCAAGCCATAGCAACTTACAATGGTGGGAAATTGTAAACCGTGCACAGCCCATGCATTTAGAAGATTTCCCAAAAACCTTTAGACCACTTATTCAACCAATAGATACATGGTTTATGAACCGTAGGCTGGCATTGGTTTTTGAGGCTAAAGTAGGTAATGGCAAGCTAGTGGTAAGCAGTGCCAATTTAGGTGAAGAAAACACCAATAAACCTGTGGCTAATCAACTGTTTTATAGCCTAAAAAAATACATGCTTAGTAGCCAGTTTAACCCTACAACAAGTATAGATATTGCACTTGTGAAGAACTTGATGCAAACGCCTTCGAAGTTTGTGTTTGATGCTTACACAAAAGATAGTCCAGATGAGTTGAAACCAAAATCTGCTATTACTACGCCTAAAAATTAATGAAACAGAAAATTGCTTACTAATAAAAAAGATAATTATGAAACCCGCTTTGGTAACATCTATTGTACATCGTTGCGTTGCACTCCTGTACTGCATTGCATGCTTCATAACCTTGCAGGCACAAGGCACCAAAATTAACCGAAAGGCTTTGGTAGAAAGACATTCAGTTATCAATACCAAAGTAGATAGCCTATCGGCATTGAGTGTTGGTAATGGTAAGTTTGCGTTTACAGTAGATGTTACAGGCTTACAATCTTTTCCCGATGCTTATGCCAAAGGCGTGCCATTAGGTACACAGAGCCAATGGGGCTGGCATAGCTTTGCTAACACCAAAAACTTTCAGTTTGCCGAAACGCTTAAAGAATACGATTTTAACGGTAGAAAAATACCCTACGCCACACAAATAAAACAGCCAGAGCGCAACAAAGAAGCGGTGAGTTATTTTAGAGAAAATCCACATCGCTTGCAGCTAGGCAATATTGGTTTTCAATTGATAAAAAAAGATGGCAGCCTTGCCACTATTGCCGACATAAAAAACATCCAACAATCACTCAACATGTGGCTAGGTGAAATTAATAGCCACTTTGAAGTTGATGGCGAATCGGTAGATGTAGTAACCTTCGTACATCAACAACAGGATGTTGTAGCAGTAAGCGTTGTATCAAAATTATTAGCGCAAAACAGACTACTAATTCGGGTTCATTTCCCATATCCAACTAATCAATTTTCTGATGTTGGTAATAATTTTAAAGACGAGTTTAAACATCAATCTAGCTTTATAAAAACAGTACATGGTTTTAGGTTTAATCATCAATTAGATACAACGCATTATGCTGTAGTATTCAATTGTAGCAATGTTTCTGTTACAAAAAATCAAGCCCATGATTATTTAATTACACCTTCTGCCGCTGCATCGTTTGAATTTACTTGCCAATTTTCTCAACATAATGAAGCTAACATTTTGCCTAGTTTTTCTCAACTAAAAATTAATAACAAAACTTGTTGGAATAACTTTTGGACAAAAGGCGCTGCTGTAGATTTTTTTGGCAGTACCGATGTTAGAGCCAATGAATTAGAAAGGCGCATTGTGCTATCTCAGTATCTTACAAAAATAAATTGTGGCGGTAAATATCCACCACAAGAAACCGGGCTAACTTACAACAGTTGGTATGGTCGTCCGCACCTTGAAATGCACTGGTGGCACGGTATTCACTTTGCATTGTGGAGTAGGTTAAATATTTTAGAACAGCAATTAACTTGGTATAAAAATGTTACTAACGAAGCAAAAGCCATTGCACAAAGGCAAGGGTACAATGGTGTGCGTTGGCAAAAAATGACTGACCCAAATGGTAAAGAAGCACCATCATCGGTAGGGGCTTTTTTAATATGGCAGCAGCCACATTTTATTTACTATTCAGAATTGGTATATCGCCAAAAAGCAACATTGGCAACACTTTATAAGTACAAAGATTTGGTTTTTGCTACGGCCAATTTTATGGCTTCTTATGCACATTACGATAGTGCCACCAAGCGTTATATTTTGGGCAAAGGTGTTATTCCTGCGCAAGAGCGTTTTAAAGCAGAAGAAACATTTAACCCTACCTACGAGTTAACCTATTGGTATTGGGCTTTGGCTACAGCGCAGCAATGGCGAGAAAGGTTGCATTTGCCAAGAGAAAAAAAATGGGACGATGTGCTAGCAAATTTATCGCCACTGCCTGTGCAAAATGGCGTGTATTTGGCCACAGAAAGTGCCACAGATAGCTACACCAATCCTGTTTACAAAACCGATCATCCATCGGTATTAGGTGCATTTGGCATGGTATCTAAAACGCCTTTGCTAGATACCGCCATCATGCACAATACATTCAATTTGGTTTGGAAAGATTGGACATGGAAAGATACTTGGGGCTGGGATTTTGCTATGACGGCTATGACGGCCACAAGGCTTGGTTTGCCAGATAAAGCTATTGATGCTTTGTTGATGGCTATTACTACCAATACCTACTTGCCTAATGGGCATAATTACCAAGATGATAGACTAACCATTTACCTGCCCGGTAATGGCGGTTTGCTAGCAGCAGTGGCAATGATGTGTGCAGGTTACGATGGCTGCAAAATTACCAATCCTGGTATTCCTAAAAATGGTAAATGGCAAGTAAAATGGGAAGGATTGTACAGGATGCCTTAACGGACAGGTATTGCTGCAGGGGGGATATTTTATAACGTACAGCCCGGAACCGCTGCTGATTGAAAATATTTTGATGAAGTTAACAACAAAAAGCCAAATAGATATTCGTCTGCCGGAACTAAAGTACAGCGATGCAAACAGCCGAAGTTTCAACGTCAAGCCCCACTTGCAGCAATACCCATGTTGTGCGTTCGCACTTTTTGCATACTGTTCAGTTTATAGACTGTAAACTTGATTGCCCGAATATTCCCAAAATTCAAAACCAAATGCTTCAATATCTGGATTTGACATTCTAAGACCGCCAGTTGTTAATGAAGCTAGCCTGCCAAATGCAGTGGTTGCAGTTATAGTTGGCGGTGACATTGATTGCTTATTAAAAAAACAACAATGCCGAAATGTATGGGTGTTCGCAAATGTTGCAATTGAAGTAACTGCCATTAAATCGGTTAATGATTGAATGAATTGATTTGCAGCTTTAAACATTTTACCAAGTTGTGGACCTTTACTATTAACATAGGGCCATACATATTTTGGTAAAGTATCGGTAAGTTCATTCAAAAGAAAATAGCGTAGATTAGTTGTATGAACTATTAAATCACATCTTTCTTTTCCTTGTTGAAATGCGTGGGGTAAACCAGTTATGAATTTATCGTAATTAATGATTGTAGTTGTATAGCCATTTGTATTTCTATAAGCAGCCATTCCACTTCCAGCTATTAGATGAAGTTGTGTTTCTTTGTGTTCATCATCTTCAATTTCGAAGTATTGAGCTGTAGTACTTATGCTAATGTTTGCAGTTGCTGAATTAGGCAATCCATAGTGAGCCGTGAAGTCATTTCTTAATAGTGTTTCCATAAACTAATCAAGTGCTGCGTATTGGTCATAAATATTGTTAATGGTTTCGGAAAGGAGATTTGTATTTACCAACCTTTCATTCTGTGCAATCAAGTTTTCAAGTTTGCCATTAACAACTTGGTAAACAGCTAAATTGTCATAATTAATTTTAGCACCATCTATAAGTTTGTCTTTGTCGAAAGCTTTAATAAGTAAGTTTAGATGATTAATAATGTAAGGACTATGAGTAGACAAGAACAGTTCAATAGAATTGTTGTTAGTTATAAAACATTTATTGACTAAATCATTAATTAGCTGCGTTTGTGCATCAGGGTAAAGACTTAATTCGGGTTCTTCAATATGGATAAATATTTTTTTATTTATTTCACTAAGATTTTTAATTGCTTTAAAATCTGTTAAGTTATCTGTGTTAGATAGATAGTTTAAAACGGAACGATTAAAGGCATCTTCAAAATTGAATTTCTTTGAAAAGTATTGAGCAATAAGTGATATTGGAACTGAAGTTTGTGAACCCGAAGAACTGTTTTTAAAGTCAATTTCAAAAACATCTTTGGTGCTTGATTGGATTGTGTATTTTTTGCCTGAACTAGTCTTTTTTACTGCAAATTTTAAATTCAAAAAATTCAATTCCAGTTCTTTCAAAGTTTCAGATGCCAAATCAAAATCCCTATACACTTCGTGAAAATAAAACCCTAAATATCCTCCAGTAAATGAAGCACCTTTGTCAGACCATAAGGGTATGATGTTCCTCGTTTCAGAAACAAAACTTATTTTATTAAAATAAATGTCTTCTTCGCTTATGAGTTCATTATTGCCAGTTCCAAAAAGTTTGTTTTTTATGAATTTGATTTCATAGGATTTCCCCGAATCAAATTTTGTTGTATAAATTATTTCAGTTTCGGGTTTTATGAATTGTTCAAACCCGCAATTTTTTAAATAGATTTCCATTCTAAATCTGAACGGAGATTTAGAAATGTTACTATGTTTTAAATAGGAACGAATATTGTGCATTTTATATATCCATCTAAATAAGGCAATGGCTTTCATTAAGGTACTCTTCCCACTACCAGATTCCCCTATAAGAACTGTGAATGGCTTAACATTTTCAATATAAATGTCCTTAATTGGTCCTAAATTTTTTATGTGTATTGATTCGGTCATTATTGGTTTGTAATAATTTGGTTGTAAAGATACTCAAATTAATATTTTAAGTTTGCCGCTCTAACCTTATAATATTGATTTACTGATATTGTGGGTAGTCAATCGGTATGATATTTAGAGGGTGTGGAATAGTATGATGCACAACGCTAGGGCTTGGCGTTTTTGGGACCTTCGAGTTCCGTCTGCCCATAACCAAAGCCCAATAATTGCAATATTGCTGATGTTTTATTCATAAGCCAAATTTATAACGTCCAGCCCGAACTGAAGCACAATAAAGAACAAATGTTGAGGATATATTCGTCAAGCCCCAATAATGCCAAACCTAATGTTGTGTGCGGTTATTTTTTGGTACTCTCAAGTAAATCTTTAACATCAATTTCAAGTATTTCTGCAATTTTGATTAAAATTGGAATACTAGGTTGTTTATTATTGTTACAATAATTTGTCACAACTACATAACTTTTGTTAAGCTGTTTAGCCAACCAAGTCTGTGACCTGCCTTGTTCTTCCAAAATATTTTTTATTCTATTCACTATTTCTCTAGTTTTTCGATACAAATTTATATCAATAAACAGTATAGTAAATAAATTTGAAAATATGTTTTGCTTATATCAAAATACAATATACATTTGTGTTGTTAATCTTTATAATTATGGCAGATAAAAAGTTTACATTTTCAGATTTGTGTGCTGGAATAGGTGGTTTTAGAATAGGGTTAGAATCAATCGGAGGTCATTGCATTTATTCGTCAGAAATTGACGGAGATTGCGAAGCCACTTACAAATCAAATTTTGGAGAAAAATTTGATTTTCACGATGTTCTTAAAATAAATCCTACGACTTTCCCTTCTGTCGATGTTTTTTGTGCAGGATTCCCTTGTCAACCTTTTTCTATTGCTGGTAAGCAAAAAGGATTTAACGACCCAAGAGGTGAAATATTTTTCAAATTGGCTGAAATAATTAAGCAGAGCCAACCTAAGGTTGTTTTCCTAGAAAATGTAACAAATCTTGTTATTATTAACAAAGGTGAAGTGATGAAAAGCATTTTAGCAACGCTTGACGAAATAGGTTATAATGTATCGTATGAAATACTTGATAGTTCAAATTTCGGAATTCCCCAAACTAGAAAAAGAGTTTATATTGTTGGTCAGAGAAAAGATTTAACGAGCCAGTTATTTGAATTTACAAAAAAGACTAAGCCAAAAATTAGTTTTCGTACTGTCATTGAAAAAGGTGATAATTCAATTCCAATCTCCGAAAAATGGAACAAGTATATTGATTTATACATTGGTAAAATAGTTGAACAAGAGGTAGGTTTTGAGTTGCCTAAAACAAGGAAGAAGTTAGAACGAGTTGATACAAATGCTGATTTAAATAATTGTGTACTTCAAATACGTTCAAGTGGAATTAGAGCTCTTTCAATTGACAAACCTCTTCCAACTTTTGCTGTAAGTATTAGTGGTGGTGGTGCTATGATACCTGTATATACAGGAGAACGAAGACATTTAAGTCTTCTAGAAATGAAAAGACTTATGGGATTTCCTGATAATTTTAAATTCCCAACTTCAAGAACAAGTTCAATTAAGCAACTTGCGAATGCAGTTTGTCCACCAGTAATTCAATCAATTGGAAAAGATATAATTAGGCAAATTATGATTTATTGAAAATATTACGACTAGCAAGAACATCTGAAATATTTTCATTAGTAGGGCTAATTAGTTTGCTTTTTTCTGGAGTACATAAAGCACAGTTTGTATCACATCCTTCTATATCACAGATATTACAGATTTGCCACTTACACTTATTGCAATAAAAACACAGGGCTTGATAATTTTCTAAGCTGGAATTTCCACCCTTTTCAACTGGAATTCTGTGGTCAAAAACTTCTCGTCTTCTGTCTTTAGCATATGTAGTTTCTGTCAACTTATCAGTAGTCATTATTTTTGAGCCACAGAAATTGCATTTATTTTTTTGTGAAGTTCTAATTTTGGCCTTTTGTTCTGTCGATGGTGCTTTTCGATTAGCTTTTTTTGAAACTGTAAAAAGTTTGTGGTGGTCTTCAATTTTGAGTGTGTATTTTTGGCTTTTATCTATTCTTCCTCCTTTAAGGTTATCTATAAAAGTAAATCCTTCTTCATTCCAAAGTTCACTGTAAGGTTTGTTTGCATCTCCATAGTAGTCTTGAATTATATTGTCTTCAAGAGCGTTACCAAGTATGTTACGAATTTCATTTATTGTAGTATTACCTTGTGCTATATCTGATTCAGAACCTATTCCATTCTTAATGAGTACAAGTAATGCAATTATTGTTCTTTTCTTTGTTAAATGAATTTTTCTTCCATCCTTGAACTCTATGAAATAGCCACTATGACCATTCTCGGTAATTTTATAAATTAGTTTAATGTCGTCAAGTTTTACCATTCTAAAGTTGTCTGATTTTTTATGTTTATTTTTAGAGTTGGCAAATCTATAAAATAGTTAACTATATAAGTTCTTTAAGACAAAAGTTACTTTGAATTTGCGAAGTGTCCCCATAATTGCACACAACGATATGATGTGCGTAATTTAGCCAATTGTAATTAAAGTAAATCAAGCGTTTGGTTGTGCGTTCACTAACAATCTACTAGTATTTGCCACTATTGTAAAACCCAATAATTACTTCAGTTATACCCAATAAATACCGAGTTATGCGTTTATTATTTACCAGCATTTTTGTAGTTGCTTTATTAGCATTATCTAGTTGCTACGCACAAAAATTACCCTCTAAAAAAGAAGTTATTAAAACAATGGCTTTGGCCAATAGTTACTTCATGCAAAAGTGGCCCGACCCTAGTAAAGACATTTTTGTGCCGTCACGAAATAGAACTTGGCCAAGCCATATTTGGACGAGAGCCGTGTATTACGAAGGTTTAATGGCATTGTACAGTGTTCACAAGCAGGAGGCTTACTACAACTACGCTGTAGACTGGGGTGCCAAACATAATTGGGGCTTACGTGATGGCATTAAAACACGCAATGGCGATAACCAATGCTGTGGCCAAACTTATATTGACTTGTATTTGATTGATAAAAAAGATGAGCGCATTAAAGACATAAAAGCCTCGATAGATTTAATGATGCAATCGGATAAAATTGACGATTGGCATTGGATAGATGCGATGCAAATGGCCATGCCAGTGTTTACAAGATTAGGTGTTATTTACAACGATACGTCTTACTTCAATCGCATGTACCAGATGTATGCTTTCTCAAAATATAAGCATGGTGGCAATGGTTTGTTTAACCCTAAAGAAGGCTTATGGTGGCGAGATAAAGACTTTGTAGCACCCTATAAAGAACCTAATGGTGGTAACTGTTATTGGTCTCGTGGCAATGGCTGGGTACTTGCTGCATTGGTGCGTGTTTTAGAGATGTTGCCTAAAACAGATAGCCACTATCAAGCGTATTTAAACGATTACCAAACTATGTGCAAAGCCTTGCTACCACTGCAACGCAAAGATGGATTTTGGAACGTTAGCTTAATGGATAGCACCAATTTTGGCGGTAAAGAATTAACTGGCACATCGCTATTTGTATATGGTTTTGCATTTGGTATTAACAATGGTTTGCTCGATAAAAAACTATACAAACCAGCGGTTATTAAGGCTTGGAATGTTATGGCTAAAGATTGTGTGCATCCAAATGGTTTCTTAGGTTTTGTACAAGGCACTGGTAAAGAACCTAAAGAATCGCAACCTGTATTGTACAACCGAGAGCCAGACTTTGAAGACTTTGGGCTAGGATGTTTTTTACTTGCTGGTAGCGAAGTAAGTAAGCTTAAATAATGTGGCGTTACTACTAAGGTGGTTGGGCTTTTTGTTGCAAGTACTCAGCCGCTTTATGCGGCTAGTGCGCTTTTAGCTGCAATACCCAACGCATAAGCTGCTGTATTTTAAGCAAACACATTTTTATGCAGGTTTAAAAACATAGCTTACCAAGCTGAAACTGTTTCTGCCATTGGTTTTTACAAATAAAACAAAGCAATTTTTACAAACACAATTACTACTGCTAGCTAACCATTTGCCATAAAATTATAAGCAGTATTAAAGTACCAATACAAAACCACCATTTGGTTTCATGGTAATTGTTGCCTTTTGTTTTGGTATCAAATTGAACCTTGAAAATTCTACTGGAAATTCTGTATTGCTTGGATAGTCAGAATATAAACCACCTTGTTTAAACTGCTTGCTTATAAAGCTTAAATCTATGGTTATTTTACGGTCTGTGCTATCGGCATTAATGCCTGCTATATACCATTTTTTGCCAGCACGCCTTGCCACTACATAGTATTTGCCAGGGTAGCCATCTATAAATTTCACATCGTCCCACACCGATGGTATGGTTTGCATCAGTTTTTTTACGGCAGCATTTACATGTGCCATGCCATCTGGTCCTTCTACATAATGCTGAATGCCTGATAAGAAGATAATGCCTGTTGCCAGTTCAAAACAAGGGCTAGTAACACGGTTAATTTTAGGAATTTTGTAAAGAGATACAGGGGTAAAATCCATTGGGTCAAAGGCATTGCGGGCAAATGCGCTCATCACCATGTGTTGTGGTGCAAGGTCAGCATCTTTTTGTGCAAACGTAATCATCTCGTAACCATAAACGGCTTCGGTAGTCATTAAGTTAGGATAGGTTCTTTGCCAACCACGTGGCAATGTTGCGCCATGAAAATTTACCAACAAATGATGCTTGGCAGCATCTTCTAAAATGTTTTGGTAGTACTCAATCATCCACTGACCATCGCCTGCAAAGAAGTCAATTTTTACACCTTTAATGCCCATCTTTTCAATTCTTGCAAACTCGTTGTTACGGCTTACAGGATCTACCAAAATATTGCGTGGTGCGTATTTCACGGTGTTCCAATTGCCAGCAGAATTGTACCAAAGTAGTAGGTTTACTTTTTTACTAGCGGCATATTTGGTAAGTTCTTCAATTTTATCATACCCAATTTTTTTATCCCAATCGGCATCTATTAAGCAGTAATCCCAATGCATATCGGCAGCGTAGTCTATGTATTTCTTTTGTACATCGTACACAATAGAATTGTCTTTTAATAAAATCCAGCTCCACGATGCTTTGCCTGGTTTTATAAAATTGGTATCCATTTTTTTAGCAGGAAAAGCTAGGTCGGTACCCAGTGTAGACTCTGCAATTGTTTGTAAATTACCCACCGTGATAATGCGCCAAGGCGTGTGCCATGGTAAGATAGATTGCGGGTTTAAAGCACTATCCTTCATGGTTTCTGGTGCTTGCGGAAAACCAATACTGTATTCGTTGTTAGGCGATAGTTGCTGTAAAGCAGTACCACAATAGGTTTTGCCAAGGCTTGCTTCTGTAATAAGCATCCAAACATTTTTGTAACAAAACATGGCAGGATATACCCAACCGTTTTTAGTAGGCGAAGGCGTGCCAGTAGTAATAGCCATCATGTAGTGGGCTTCGTAAGATGGGTTTGAATGTTCCCAGCCACTTTGTGCTTCTGTTTTAGGTTGTAGCCAAGCCTTGGTGCTATCTTTAAAATGAAAAGTTGTTGCTTCTGCACTTATCTTTTTTAACTCGTTTGAACGTTGAGGAAATTGGTATTGAAAAGCAACACCATCGTTTGATACTCTAAAAACAATATTCATCCTTTTGCCACTCGCTGTTTTTAAAGCAATAATTTTTTGCGTAGCTATATAATTGATGTTGCTTTTTTTAGCAGTAAGTATATGGTAGCTGTCTTTTATTATGCTGTTTTTAGAGGCACTTACAAACAGTAATGCTATACTAAAATCCGCATCTTCTCTTACAATACCAAGTTTCGATTTTTCTAAAAGGGGTTGTTGTAAATAGAGAATATTGTAAGTAGCATCGCCATTTTTGTTAATGGTGCAAATAGCACTTAGCTTTTTATTGGGGCTACTTACGGTGAAGCTTTTTTGGGCAATGCTCGATAATGCAATGAGTTGTGGCAAAACAACTAGCAACTTTTTGTAACCAAGTAACTTAGTAAACATACCTATTGTGATTTATGGTTTAAAAATTTTTGGCCAGCCTTCAGCATCCCATAACAACTGTTGTAAAACGAGCTTAGATTTTCCATTATCGTTTTTATCGTAGCCATGGTAAATGATGTAATCTTTACCGTTTAAGTTGGCAATGCCATTGTGCCCTACAGCATACCAGTTATTATCGCCAGCGGCTAAAATAGTACCGCCACCATGTAACATATCAATGCCTTGTTTGTCAAGGTAAGGGCCCGTAATATTTGTACACCTACCAACGGCTATTTTATAAGTACTTTTTTCTGCACGGCAGCATAAAGCAAGTGATGTAAACAGATAGTAGTACTTATTTTTTTTGTAGATAAATGGTGCTTCAATAGCACCATCATTTTTGCTAGAATCTACCATTGTAAAGTCTTTGCTGCTTCTACTAGCTATGCTGTAAATATTGTTATTGGTGGTATTAATGCTTGTACCATCTACATTTAATTTTATTAGTTTAATGCCACTCCAAAACGAGCCAAAGCTAAGCCACGGGCTACCTTTATTGTCTGTTATAAAATTAGGGTCAATGGCATTAAAGCGGTCTTTATTTGCGTATGACCTAAATACTTTGCCATGATTTAGCCACTTGTAATTGCTATCTTTTGGGTTAAGTGTAGCATTGGTTGCAAGCCCTATTGCAGAATTGTTTTTACCAAATGTAGAAATAGAATAGTAGAGATAATACTGCCCTTTGTAGTAGCTTATATCGGGTGCCCAAATATGATTTTTAAAGCCAGTAATTTCTTGCACAGCCCAAGGTAAAGTATCAAAAACGGGTTTTTCTTTTTGCCAATTAATTAAGTTGGTAGATGACCAATGTGAGATACCTCTACCAGTACAAAAAATATGGTAGATGCTATCTTGTTGAATAATAACAGGGTCGTGAACTGAGATACTGCTTACTTGTGCGTGTACTTTATTACAAAACAAAACTGCCACAACCATTACAATTGCAGCAGTTGTAAGTATAAAGCGTTTGATAGCAAATAAGCTATGCATACAGTTTTAGTTAATAATTTTTACTTTAATTACTTGCATAGAATAAGCGGGTAAAACAATGTTGATATTTTTGCCAGTAACTGCAAGTGTGCTTTCTATAGGGCTTACAGAATTTGGTTCATCTAGTGAGTTTACTTTGTTTAAATCATCTGACTTTAAAAGTGTAATCAATGCTTTAGAATCTAGTTTATTTACCCCTTCAAAAACAAATTGTTTGGTAATATTTTTGTCTGAGGTATTCACCACTTTTATTAGTAACTCGTTGGTGTTTTTATCAATACTTGCTGTTGCAAATAAACTATCTTCACCAGCTACTACATTGTTGTTTAATAAAATTGGTACTACTTGCGTGCCCTTGTTTAAAGAGAATAATTTTTGAACGTAGTAGTTAGGTGTACCGTAGGCTTGTAAGTTGTTCATCCATATTAAATTAGGTGTCCATTGCCAAGCATCTACGTGTGCAAATAGTGGTGCATAAGAAGCCATGTAAACCACGCCAGCATTGCGTTCGAGGCCAGTCATAAAAGCGGCTTCCGATAATGCACAAACCCAACTATTTTTATTTTCGCTGCTACCAATTGCTTTGCTTTGTGCCGAGTATTCGCCTGCAAATACTTTAGAACCATTAGGGTTGTAGGTATCGTAGCGTTTGGCATTTTGTGTAAACCAATTTGCATCACGGTAGTAATGTTCATCAATAATATCTGCGTTCATTTTTCTTAGTTCGCCATTTAGGTAATCAAAGCGCTCACCAGACTGATCGGTACCAGAACTGTTTACTAATTTTATGTTTGGATATTTAGCTTTAATAGCTTGGGTAAATAGTTTGTTACGCTCTATGTATTGTGGGCCCCAGTTTTCATTGCCAATGCCCATCAATTTTAAATTAAATGGTTTTGGGTGTCCCATATCTGCTCTTACTTTACCCCATTTTGAATTGGTACTGCCATTGGCAAATTCAATTAGGTCTAATGCGTCTTTAATGTAAGGGTCTAATTGGTTTGTAGCTACCACTTCTGCTGTGTTAAATTGGCAAGCCATGCCACAGTTTAATATTGGTAAAGGTTCTGCGCCAATATCTTCTGCCATTTGAAAATATTCAAAAAAGCCTAGTCCAAAAGATTGGTAATAATCGGGTGTTAGTCTGTGTGCAAATTCTGTATTCCAGCGGTTTACAATTACTTCTCTATCTTCAATTTTACCTATCGTTTTTTTCCATTGATAACGGTTTGCTAAATCTTTACCTTCTACAATGCAACCACCAGGAAAGCGAATAAAACCTGGCTTCATATCGGCCAAAAGCTGCACCAGGTCTGCACGTAAGCCACCTGGTCTTCTTTTCCAAGTGTCTTGTGGAAATAGTGAAATCATATCTACATCTACAACGCCTTTGCCCTCAAACCAAATGTTTAATTTGGCTTTAGCCTCGGTAGCATTTGCAGTAAAACTTACTTTGTATTGCTTCCATTTTTTGCCCGATATGCTTACCAATGTACTGCCTAGTTTATTGCCATTAGGCGAAACTAGTTCTGCCTTCAAGGTTATACTGCTGCCATCTTGCATGGCTGCCCATACCGAAAAATCGTAGCCATTATCTTTTTTAATGCCCATGCCTCTAAAGCCCTCGTTGGTAATGCCAAATGGCTTTGTAGCGTTTACCGTTACTCTAGCAAAGCGAGGATTGGGGCTATGTTCTATATTTCTATTAACAATTAGCACATTGCTGCCTGCTTGTCGTTGTTCTTTCCAGCCCATTAGTGGATTGGCAAATTCAAACGAACGATTTTTTACTAATTCTGCATACAAGCCACCATCAGCGCCCATATTAATATCTTCAAAAAACACGCCCCACATGGTTGGTTGAATAGGTGCTTTTAAATTGTTGGCTTTAATGGTAAAAGGTGCGTTTGTTTGAGCGTTTGTTTCGGTTGTAACTAAACAAACAAAAAAGGCTACGAATGAAATAATTCTCATGATAGTGTTTCTAATTTAAAATGCTTTCTTTTTTATTTTGGTTCTAAAACTACTACCAATAAGAGTAGCAGGTTTACTACTAAATTCTTGCCCTCTTTTTTGGTAGCGTTAAATGCGCTAGCGACTATTTTATTAGGATTTAGGAAAGAATTATAATGGTTAAATTTAGGTGAAGCCACTACTTTTTTCTGTAACAGTTTTTCATTGTACACCAATACCAACACGCAACCCCCCATGTTATGCTCAGTAGTTTTTTTGCTAGCAAGGTGTAATGCCAATTGTTCAACTTTTATTTTCTCTGTCAACCCGTGGTTATGTAATGCAAAATGGTAAGTGTTGAAATTGCAAACCAATGCTTTTACAACTGTTCGCCTATTTTCAATACTCCCTCCGTTATGATAAAAATATTTTTGTAAACATCAATGAAACCCTTTACAGTCCAGTTACCATTGTCGGTTGAAACGTATTTTTCCAACTAGTCAAGTTCCTTTTTAAAGTCCAATTTATATTTGTTTTTGTCAGTCAAATTCATAGGTTAAATGTAATTTAAAAAATCATCCTTCTTACAGGTTGGCTTATGTTTAGCTCTGTCATCATAGCATTAGGCGCACAACAAATTAGTATGCCAAAAACAGCTTTTACTTACAGTTTTACCACAAAAAAGCGGCTAATACTGTTAAAATGGAACTGCATAAGAAGCAGTGTATTTTTTCAGTTGTATAGTATCTAATGGCAAAGCTTTATTATTCCATTGTTTATGTACAGCCATAGCTGCACCAATGGCCGTGGCCTGTGCTATTTCAGATGCGTACACTTCTATTGTAGGGTAGGCATTTGCCAGTAAATTCATGTAAATTGGGTTCTTACTAAAACCCCCATCTACAAACAGTTTCTTGGTTTTATTTTGCTCTACAACAAGGTTAGTAGAAATAATTTGTTGGCTTACCAAGTCTAGTATTAACTGGTGATAAGCCGTTTCATAATCCTTAAATGTTGTTAAGTTTCTTTCTGCAAAAACAAATTGTTGCATCATGGCTTCACCTTCTTCTTGCGCTGCTGAAACATTGGTTAACAATTCTATAATGCTAGCATTGTAAGCAACGGTTTTATAATAGCCTTTATCTACACCAAAATGCTCGGCTAACCGTTTGGTTTGTTGCTCGTGTTGGTAACCTGCAAATAGCCTAGAAGCTTTTACGGGCTTGCCTTTGTATTCTATGTAGCAAAGGCAATCTTGCTGTAATTCTTGGGCAGTTAAAGCAATGGTATTAAATGGGTTTAATGTAATGCACCATGTACCTGTTGATATCAAAATAAATGGCTCGTTAAAATTGGCCAGGTAAGGTATTAATGCGGCAGAACTATCGTGTAAGCCTGTGCCACATAGCAAGGGCTTATGGTTGATGTTGATGTGCATTAATTGGTTTGATGGATAAATTGGCGCAAGCTTTTCGCCTATTCCTTCTTTATAAACCCACTCATGGTAGCGGTATTCTGTAAAATGCCATAAGCCTGTATGGCAACCAATGCTTGTAATGTCAGAGAAAAACCTACCTGTAATTAGATAGCAGATGTATTGTGGTAAATGCAATGCGTGTTTTATTTGGGCAAACAATTCTGGCTTCTCATACTTTAATCTGTAAATCTGCAAGCCCGAATTTAAGTTGCCTAGCACTGGCGATGCGGTTTTTACAGCAAAGCCTTGTTCACCGCCATATTGTGCGTAAAATTTAGCTTTAAGCTGCTCATCAAAAGGCTTTAAGTAATTGTAAAGTGGCGCAATTATTTCACCTGAATTATTTAAGTACACAAAGCTTGCACCATAGGTAGAAAAATTAATGGCTTGCAATGAATATTCGGGCATTTGCAAAATCTGTTGCAGCAATGTATGTACCCAATTTGTAAGGGCTTCAATATTTTCACAAGCAAATCCATCTTCATCGGTTATTTCGTCAAACTCTTGTTGCTGTTCTAGTACAATTTGATATTGTTGGTTAAAAAGAAACAGTTTTTTATTGGTTTTTCCAATGTCAAATATGGCAATAATGGGTGTGGGCATTTTAGTGAAAGGTGAATGGTGAAAGGTGAAAAGTGAAAGGTGAAAGGTGAGATGTGAAAGGTGAGATGTGAAAACGTGAAAGGTGAATGGTGAAACGTGAATAGTGAATAGTGAAAGGTGAGATGTGAATGGTGAAAAGTGAATAGTGAAAGGTGAAAATGTGAAACGTGAAAGGTGAGATGTGAATGGGGAAAAGGTGAAAGGTGAGATGTGAATGGTGAAAAGTGAATAGTGAAAGGTGAGATGTGAAATGTGAAAGGTGAGATGTGAAAGGTGAAAAGGTGAAAGGTGAGAACGTGAAAAGTGAATGGTGAATGGTGAATGGTGAATAGTGAAAGGTGAGAACGTTAAAGGTGAAAGGTGAAAAGCTGAAAACGTGAAAGGTGAAAGGTGAAATGTGAAAAGGTGAAAGGTGAAAAGGTGAAAGGTGAAAAAGTGAATGGTCAATAAATCCTTCTAAATTTTGGTTCAGACAATTACAATCCTGTGGCTACTGTTTTCTCGCCGCGTTCTTTTACTAATTCTTTTCTAACGTTTAAAATACGGTATAAGTTTAGCGGTTGTAATGCCCCACCCGATAGCAATCTTGCTTGCGCTACTATTGGGCGTACATCTGTTCTGTAAGCGGCTTGTAAAATTTCTTGCGCTGCTACAACATCGTTTACTGCTTGCGCTGCTTTCAATGCTTTTGTATCTACCAATAATGCTTGTGCGTAAGCAATCATAATTGCTTCAATAGATTGTAATAAATCTTCTAGCGGATCTTTTACATTATGGCTTGCATCAATCATCCAACCTAAATCGGTGGCATGGTTCATGCCTTTTGCATCCATACCTTCAACTAGCTCGTTGAAAATTAAAAACAATTGGTAAGGGTTTATTGAACCTACCGTTAAGTCATCATCGCCATATTTGCTATCGTTAAAATGAAAACCTGCTAGTTTGTTTTCCATCATTAGCAAGCTTACAATTTGCTCAATATTGGCATTTGGTAAGTGGTGCCCTAAATCTACCAATGTATAGGCTTTTGGGCCTAATTTAGAAGCGTATAAGTACGATTGCCCCCAATCGCCAACACTCATTGAGTAGAAGTTTGGTTCAAATGCTTTGTACTCTACAAATACTTTCCAATCTTCTGGCAATGCGGCGTAAATTTCTACTAAGCTTTCGTAAGTTCTTTCCCAAGCACCTCTAAAATTCAACTGACCAGGAAAGCAAGAACCATCGGCTAGCCATACGGTTAATGCTTTAGAACCCAAAGCCACACCTTGTTGTATCACTTCAATATTATGCTCAATTGCTTGCTTGCGCACGGCTTTATCTACGTGTTGCAGCGAACCAAATTTGTAACTGTGTTCTTGTGTAGCTTGGTTTTGAAAGGTATTTGAGTTTACTGCATCAAACTTTAAACCATAGCTTGCAGCTAGGGCTTTAATAGCAACATGGTTTTTAGGAATATCCCACGGAATGTGTAATGAAATAGCACCGCTCGATTGGTTTAAGGCATGTAACAAACCCACATCACTCAGCTTTTCTTCTAAGTTACGTGGTTCGCCCGAGCCACTAAAACGGCCAAATCTTGTGCCACCTGTACCCAAAGCCCAAGATGGTATTGCTATTTGAAAAGCCACTAATTTTTTAAGTACATCATCTAAGTTAGCCACGCCTTCTGCCACAAATTCAAAGTTGCGTTTGTGGGTAGCTAACAAGCCTTTGTTTTGATCTTCAATCAACTGTTTATTCAGTAACATACAATTGTTCGGTTTAAAAGCTTTCAACCCCCAACAGGGGCTTTTGAAAGCTACTTTTTTAAAATTATTTTAGTATCATAAACCACTTTTTAGTGGGCTTTTACGGCATGTAAAACACCTCTTTCAGCGGCACACTTACAGGCGAGTTATCTGGGTTCGATGCCATAATATCACCCATATAAGCCCACCATTTTTGCATCACTGCGTGCGATGGTAAATTGTCTAATGCTTTTGGATCTTCGGCTTTAAGCACACCAAATAAACTATTGGTGGTTTCGTCTAAAAAAATAGAATACTCGCTAATGCCTGTTGCTTTTAGCAAGTCATGTAATTGAGGCCACAACTCGTTGTGGCGTTTTTTGTATTCTGCTTCAAAGCCTTGAAACAGTTGCATTTTAAAAGCTACTCTTGCCATAATATTTTTTATTGCTCTCGCAGAAATTCTGACTAACGCTGAATCAAAAATCCTTTCTGCCAAATCTGCGTTTTCTGCAAAAACTATTCTTTTTTTATCTCACAAAGCCCATTGCTACACCACCATCAACGTTTAATACGTTACCGGTAGATTTGCTTAACAAACCACCTACAAATGCAAAGCAGGCATTGGCAATATCGGCAGGTAAAATAATCTCGTTAAGTAATGTACGTTTAGCATAGTAAGCGGGCAATTCTGCCACTGTTATGCCGTATGCTTTTGCACGGCCTTCGGCCCAGCCACCAGCCCAAATATTGCTATCGCTAATAACTGCATCTGGGTTTATTACATTTACACGAATCTTATCGGCGCCTAATTCGGCAGCATTTAAGCGGCTTAAATGTAGTTGCGCTGCTTTTGCAGAACCATAACCAGCATTATTGGGGCCACTTACAAGCGAATTTTTACTTACAATATTAATAACATCGCCACCAATACCCTGCTTGCGCATTACTGCAACAGCAGCTTGTGTTACAAAGAATTGACCTTTTACCAATACATCGTACAAGAGATCCCAATCTTTTTCGGTATGGTCTTGTATGGTTTTAGAAATAGATAAACCTGCGTTGTTTACAATAATATCTACACCACCAAATGCTAGTGCAGCTTCATTCATGGCAGCTAAAATTTGGGCTTCGCTTGTAACATCTAGTACGGCAGTTGCATACGCATCTTTACCATATTGTGCTTTAAATTCTTCTCCAGTGCTTGCTAAACGCTCGGCGTTCATGTCGTTTAAAATAACATAAGCACCTTCTTCTACAAACTTTTTAGCTATTGCCTTACCTATACCGCCGGCGCTACCGGTTACCAATGCAATGCGGCCACTTAGTGCTTTTGGCTTAGGCATACGTTGCAATTTGGCTTCTTCTAGCAACCAGTATTCTATGTTAAATGCTTCTTGACGAGGTAATGATTTGTATTCCGAAATGGCTTCTGCACCTTTCATTACGTTGATTGCATTAATGTAAAATTCTGCAGCTACACGGGCTGTTTGTTTGTCTTTTGCAAAAGTAAACATGCCTACACCTTTAAAGATAATTACCACAGGGTTAGTGTCGCGAATAGCAGGACTATTTGGGTGCTTGCAAGTGTTGTAATAGTTAGTGTACATTTGGCGATAAGCCTCAAATTGTGGGGCTAGTTTAGCTTTTACGGCTGCTACATCTTTCAGGTTGTCGCTTGCTTGAATATCTAAAACCAATGGGCTAATTTTAGTACGCAAGAAGTGGTCGGGGCAGCTAGTACCTAATGGTGCTAATCTATCTAAATGGTTACTGTTAATATATTCTAGTACGCTGTGGTCGTCGGTAAAATGCCCAATCATTTTTGTTTGTGAAGAGCAGAAACCACGCAAGATTGGTGCTAATGCAGCCGCTTGTTTAATGCGAGTTTCTTTTGGCAATGCTTCTAATTTTTGACCACCAAAAACTGGTGCTTTTTTACCAATATTTTCTTGTAAATATTGGGCGCAGCGCTCAATTATTTCAAGTGTATTAATGTAGCTTTCGTAAGCAGTATTGCCCCAAGTAAATAAACCATGCGAACCTAGCATAATGCCACGAATACCAGGGTTTTCATCTAAGCATTGTTTAAGTTGTAAGCCCAAATCAAAGCCTGGTTTTTGCCACTCTACCCAACCAATGGTACCGCTAAATAATTGTTGTGTAATCTGCTTGCCATCTTTAGCGGCGGCAATTGCAATGGCTGCATCGGGGTGCAGGTGGTCTATGTGTTTAAATGGTAAAAAGCCATGTAAAGGCGTATCGATAGAGGGTGCTTTTGAAGCCAAATCGTAAATGCAATGGTTAAACAATTCTACCATTTCATCTTCATGTTTTATACCACGGTACACGTTTTTCAAACTCAATAATCTATCCATGTACAAAGCAGCCAAACCATTTTTTTTTATCGAGCCCAAATCGCCACCACTTCCTTTTACCCACATTATTTCTTTCTCTTGGCCTGTAAGCGGGTCTTTGGCCATAGCCTTGCATGAGGTATTGCCGCCACCATAGTTTGTAAGTCGTAAATCGGCACCTAATAAATTAGAACGATAAATGAGCAATGCCACTTCATCGCCTGCCATAGAGGCTGCTGTTGCATCGTCCCATAAATAACTTACGTGCTTAAACTCTGATACTGCTGTTGACATAAAATATTCTGTTTAAATTCTAAGGTTTTAACGAATTGCCGTACCCTACAATAATTACCGATGCAATAATTGTGATAATACCTATAATAATTGTGGTAGTTGTTTTTTTGCTTACACCTTTCCATTCTTTTAAAGCCAAGCCCCACATATTGGCTACTAAAATGATGAAAGACATGTGTAAAATCCAGGAGCTTGCGCCATTACCCATTTTACTTTCACCCATACCGTAAAAGAAGAATTGTAAAAACCACATGGTACCACCTAAGGCGCAGAGTAAGTAGTTTTTAAGAAGTGGCGATTGTTTGTTGGTATAATCGCCAAAGGTTTTGTTTCGTGCATTTAATATCATGCACCATATAAAGTTGGTAGTTAAGCCACCCCAAAGTATTACTACAAAAATGACGTTGTTTTTAAATAAAAACTCTCCTGTTTCTAATCGATGTGCGTCTTTCCAAAGCTCGTTTGCAGTAGTGCCCATGCTGCTACCAGCCTCTATGCCAAAGCTAAAACAAGCACTCAAAACACCAGAAATAATGGCTAGTATTAAACCCTTTACAAGTTCAAATTCATTGCCACCGGCATCAATATGCCCATGCCCATCCAACAAAGTATTTTTAGTACCATCATTTAAGCCTGCTAAGTCTTTGTCTTTCATAGCACCAGCTTTGCCGCTAATAATAATACCAACAACGCACACTAGCAACCCTAAAATTACCATGATGCCCCAATGACTGGTAAATAAATCTACAATTGTGTCTTTGCCTTGCGTAGGATTGTAGTAATAATAAACTGAAGGAATTAAAGCCCCAAAAACCGAGCATAAACCAAGAATGATAGAACTGCCAAGCGATACGCCCAAATAGCGTACACCTAAGCCATAGGTTAAACCACCAATACCCCAAAGTAAGCCCATTACAAATGTTGCTGAAAGTGTACTAGATGGTGTGTTTTTAATGATTTCTGCAAATCCAGGTATGGTTAAGTAAGCTGCAATTGGTGGCACTATTAACCAAGAAAAAAGCCCACCAACTATCCAAAAACTTTCCCAGCTCCAACCTTTTACTTTTTTATAAGGCATGTAAAAACTACCCGAGGCAAAACCGCCAATAAAATGAAAAATAACGCCTAAAATAACTTGCATGAATTTGATGTTTTAGTTATGGACAAAGCAATAAAACACCAAAGTAAAAGTGTTCGCTTTATTAGCCATCATGTACTGTCATGTGAATAATAATAGAATCTAGCATTTTAGGTACATTCTAATAATCCGAATAGCTTGTAGGTCGTAAAAATCTTGTATCATTTTTTGAAACAGTATTTTGGTATTGAGGCATAGCCGATAATGTTTTCCATTCTACATCGCTACCAAATGTTTTCCAATGTGCATCTCTATCGGCTTTGTTATTAAAGGAAGTCATGTACATCAAGTTGGGCATTTTACTACCAGCCAAAACTTCTGCATAAAAAACAGCGTTAAAGCCTAGTCTTTTAAACAAGGCTATTTCGCCACCTGCATTAAACATCTTTACTTTTTGGCGATACAATGTTTCTGTAGCCGATTGGTAGCTGCGTAGTTCATACACTCTTTCTTGCAAGGGTGTTGTAAGTTGTGGTGTTTGTAAGCGTGGCATTAGCTCGAAAGATTTGAGTACTATAGTTTCAATACGCTCAAACGGCGGTTGATTGTAGGCGGCTGTTGCATAGCTGCTACTATCTTTTTTATTAGCCAAAACTTTAGGTATATTGGCTAGTTGGTTTAGGGTTTTAATAGGCACTAGCACATAAAGTTTTTTATCGGCTGCGGTATCGTTATCAATACTTGTAAATACGCCAATATGCTTAATGCCAAAGGCATGTAACGCTGGTAAGTACACGTTTTGCAAATAGGTTTCTGTGGTAGCTATTTGTGTATTGTTTTTAAAATGATACACAGTTAGTTGGTAGTACTCGCCTTTTGGTGCTTTGTAAACTTTGGCTTGGGTAAATGTGCCAATAGTAATGGCAAAAATAAAGCAGGCAATTGTTGTTAGATATTTTTTCATACAATAACATTACTACTTTTTTACTGCCTTGCAAAATAGTTGGGTGCATAATTTTTTTTTGCTGCAAGCCAATGGTTGCCAAGCTTTTAAAGCTTGGCAACCATTTAAAAATAAACAAAAAATGCAAAATTGTTTTTGCACCCAAATTATTAGCCAACTAGCTAACACATTTATATTTGCAGAATGGATAAGAAGAAAGTACGTGTAAGATTTGCGCCTTCACCCACAGGTGGTTTGCATTTAGGCGGTGTAAGAACGGTGTTATTTAATTATTTATTTGCCAAACAAAACGGTGGCGATTTTATTTTACGAATAGAAGATACAGACCAAACAAGATTTGTAGAAGGTGCCGAAGCCTACATTTTTGAAACCTTAAAATGGTGCGGTTTGCAACCCAACGAAAGTGCCATACATGGTGGCCCATTTGCACCATACAGGCAAAGTGAGCGTAAGCCACTTTATAAAAAATATGCCGACCAATTAATAGCCGCAGGCCAAGCCTACTATGCCTTTGACACTGCCGAAGAACTAGATGTTAAGCGTAAAGAAATTCCTAATTTTCAATACAACCACGCCACAAGAATGAGCCTGCGAAACGCATTAACACTAGGCGATGCTGCGGCCAAGCAATTAATTGAAGATGGCGTGCCTTATGTAGTGCGTATTAATTTGCCCTACAATAAAGAAGTAACGTTAACCGATATGATTCGTGGCGAGGTAAGTTTTAATACTAGCCAATTAGATGATAAAGTATTATTGAAAGCCGATGGTATGCCTACTTACCATTTAGCAGTAGTGGTAGATGATTATTTAATGAAAATAAGCCACGCTTTTCGTGGTGAAGAATGGTTGCCTAGTGCACCTGTGCATGTGTTGCTATGGCAATATTTATTTGGGCTACATAATATGCCACAATGGGCGCATTTGCCACTAATATTAAAGCCCGATGGTAATGGTAAACTAAGCAAACGTGATGGCGATAGATTGGGCTTTCCAACATTTGCAATGGATTGGACAGATCCTAAAACCAAGGAAGTTGCTACAGGCTTTAGAGAGATAGGCTTTTTGCCCGAAGCATTTGTAAATATGCTTGTAGCACTTGGCTGGAGCGAGGGTAGCGGGAAAGAAATATTTACTATGGACCAATTGATATCTAAGTTTCATATAGAACGTGTACACAAAGGCGGTGCTAAATTTGACTACGAAAAAGCAAAATGGTACAATAGCGAATGGATTAAAACAATGCCAGTTACTAGGTACCAATTGCAGGTTGCAGATTTGTTTGCCAAAGCAGGTATTGATGTACGTAATGACGAGAACTTAGTAAAAGTATTAGAGTTAGTAAAAGATAGATGCACGTTTTTAAACGATTTTGTACAACAAGCATCGTTCTTTTTTAAAGCACCCGAAACTATTGATATTGCTGCAATACAGCCAAAATGGGATGATAAGAAAAACCTGTTTTTTATTGAGTTAATAAAAACAATAGAACTAAGCAGCTCGTTTGAAGCCGCCAATTTAGAACTTGCGTTTAAAGAAATGGCAGCAGCCAATCAACTAAAACCAGGTGAGCTAATGTTGCCATTTAGAATTATGTTGGTTGGCGGCAAGTTTGGCCCACATGTATTTGATATTGCTAGTATTATTGGCAAAGAAGAAACCATCAGCCGAATAAAAAAGGTATTGGCTGCTTTGTAATAAGGTATGTATAAAAAAAGCTGTTGTATTTGCATACAACAGCTTTTTTTATACATGCAATTTACCGTTAAGTAAAACTTAGTCTTGCGGCAAAGCAAACCACTTTCTGTATAGCCAATGAATATAGGTAGGTATCAATACAATAAGCATCACTATACCTAGCAATTCCGAGTATAATCTATAGTCTTTGTAGTGCTCTAGCATATTGTTGTTTAAGCCACTTGCATACAATGGCTTTGCGTAAGTTAATAGCTCGTATAAGTTTAGTGCAATGTTTGGTACAAAGGCTACCATCATTACAAAAAGGTTAATACTAATGCCTACAACAATATTGCGTTTTTTGCTGCGTACTACAACCGAGGCAAGTATGGCGAAAAGTGCAAAAAAGCCCAAGTACACAATTGCAGATGGTATGCCTCTCTTATCTATAAAAGCAGATAATAAGGTTGATAAAATGAGTAGTACAAATGCTGCCAATAATGATAAGAAAAATGCCTTGGTAGAAGTATGTCTGAAAATGAACACTAATAAGCTAATTACAAAAGTGAAGTAAAAAAACAGCCTAAATAAATCAGGTAAATTTTCTTTATCCCAAGTGGCTTTTCTGTGGCAAACATTATTAATTGAGGTACCAATATCATCTACACCATAATCCATACTATATCTTTCTGTAAAACTTGGATTTTCACCATAGTCATCCGTGTACTGCCTTTTTTCTGGTGATTTATATTTTGTAATTAAACGTTTAACTTCTTTTTTCAAGGCAGCAGTATCAATGTTTTTGTGCTGTTTGTATGCTAGGCGGTACAATTGCATCGAGTTAAAAATACTCGTATCTATATGCTTGCCAGCTCGGTAAAGGCTTAATACTCGTAAATTAGGATTGTCATAAACTTGGTAGAGACTGTCATTTATTTTGATGATGCTATCGCCCCTGTTTATTTGTTCGTTTATATCTTCACGTGTTACCTCTTTAAACGGTAGGTGTACATAAGGCATTATTGCATGTAAGGTATCTACTGTTGCTTCATCACTTGCTTCGTAGTCTTCATAATCTATTGCAAGCTTTCTTTCAGATGGTTTAGCTACAACAACTACTGTATCGTAATCCCATTCGGTAGGTATAGAATCAAATTCAAGCTTACAAATATTAAGGTTGATGGTATTGATGTCATTTATTATTTCGGCATCACTATATGCTTTATTGGCTCTAATAGTTTCAACTGCCGGCTGCACAAAAGCAAATGCTACTATGGTACCTACCGAGATGAAGTAGAGTAAAAAAGTACTAAGCCTTCCAAACGCCGTAATATTACCAAAACGCTTAAAAACATTAAAGCGTAGCAGAAATAGCAGCCAGCCAATAATAGCTATAATGCATACTACGGTCATAAACATAGCCCAGAAATATAGGTTAGATGATGTACGTGCATCATCGGGAATAATAAAGCAAATACCAGCTAGTAATGCCATAAATAACAGCCCATAGTAAATTACCAAGTGCGTTCTAGCACTCCATATTTCTGGCTTGTTCAGTAACAAATAATTATCGAGTTTATTTAAAATGCTTGGTGCTAATGGCCTTTTGTTAGTCATTGGTATATAGCTTTTGTAAGTGAGTAACTGTTAGTAAATTTTGGCTTAAAAAAAACGTTTGGTAGAGTTTGTAATATCTCTAAAGTAAGTGATTGGCACTTCGTTGTTTAGCAACCTGCTTACCATATAGTGTGCATTAAAACCGCTAGAGGTAATAGTATAAAACCCACCATTATACTGTATGCGAATATTTGCTTCGCCTAGTATGTTAATAATAGTATCTCTTGTTGCGTTGGTTTCTATTTCTATTGCGGCACTAGTTGTAATTTCTGCATTGTCACTAGTTCTAAATAGGCAGCTACCTTGTTTTATAAGCAATACATTATCGGCTATTTTTTCTACTTCGTGCAGTTGTTGCGAGCTAAGTATAATGCCCATTGGATGATAAACAGATTTTGCTAAGTAGCGTAGGTCTGTTAATATGGTTTGCTGTGCGTTAATGTCAAGGTTAGCCAAAGGTTCATCTAATACCAATAAACTAGGCTGTTGCAGCAGTACACGTGCAATTTCAAACCGTGTTCTGTAGCCGCTACTTATTTTGCTCCAAGTAAGATGCGCATAATTGGTAAGGTTTAAGCGCTCTAGCATAAAGTTTACCATCAGTTCGTTTTTGGCACCTGTAATGCCTACAAGCGATGCAGAAAAATGTAAATTATCTTTCAGTAGGCCGTGCCATTTGGGTATGCGCTGCGGTATAAAAGCTACATTACCTTTTATATTGTAATAATCAGGATTGGTAATAGTGGCATAAGCAATGCTACCACTATCAAGGGCAAGCTCGCCCGATAAGCAACGCAATAAAGTGGTTTTGCCATTACCATTTTCGCCTACAATACCCAATATATCTCCTGTTTTTATCTGTAGGCTAATGGGTTTAAGGCTAAAGCTGCTCCATGAATATTGCTTGCTAATATGCTCAACATTCATCAACATCCTAGGCGATAAAATGCCCAACATCTCAAAGCTTTGTAGCTTTTGTAGTAAGGCATCGGCATCAGAAAAAAAATTATCTGGTAGCCCTTCGTTATGCACTTTTAAATGGGTATGATAAGTTTTACTCCACTTAATAGCATTATGTAGTAAATTGCTATCCCCACAATCTAAACACACATCTAGCATACGTCTTACCGCTAGTGAATAATCTGCATGTGACAAAAACAACTGAATTTCTTTAATTCTTTTTACCATTTTATGTATTGATTTGAATTGGTATTGTAAAAGTGCAGGTAATTTTTCATAAATGAGTTCGAAGCTACATGTTTCATTAAATAAATTTTCAAACCTATTTTAAGCATAAAATACTGCTAGGCATACAAAATTGTGGTTTAATATCGGCGCATTTGCGTTCCAATTATCGGGAATGTAATTTAAACTGTGTCAATCAGGTAGGGCTTTTCTTGGTTGCAAGCCCAACTCAAGCAGGGCTCTAACCTGTTGGTTAGCGTTACTTAGTATTTTAATGCTACATTGGTATAACAAAGTAACAGGAGGTAGGCTAACACTCATTGCCTTGCTACATACCTGCACTGGTAGTTGAAAACTACTTATAAAGATGTGAATCTACTTTAGGGGTACTTACTAACTAGGGTTTAGCCGCTAGCAAAATTGCTAACGGCTTTGTGTAACTAAATAATATCAACAAAAAATTATCTTACTACAAAAATGGTTTTGCTAATTGAAGAAGTACCATCTGTAACCACCAATTGGTAAGTTCCGGCTTTTACAGCATTAGACAATATTAATGTTTGAGCCATATTACCACCATTGTAAGTTAAGGCTTGCTGTGCTATTTGCTTACCTTGATTATTGTATAGCATTAGCTGCAATTTACCAGCTTTAAAATTAGTAGTTTGCAAATGTAACTCGCTACCTACAACAGGGTTTGGATACACATTTACACTAGCCACTTTAGCCGCATTTAAAGCAATAGAAACAACAGTACTGTAGTTAATAGCACCTGTACCTTTATCAATAGATTTTACTCTGTAATAAACCACTGCACCAGAAATATTGTTATCTACCAAGCTATAAGTATTATTGCCACTAGCTTTTACCGTACCAATTGCCGCAAACGAAACACCATTAGCAGATGCCTCTACAACGTATTGATCGATGTTTACTTCATCGTAAACGTTCCAGCTTACTTTAACTGCATTTGCACCAACTAATAATGCAGATAATGCACCAACTTTTACTGGTAAAATAGTAATTGGTGTAGCGTTACGTGTTACATAAAAAGTCCCGGAAGTACTCACTGTATCTGTAGCAATGTTACTTGTATTATCACCAAAGCCATGCGAGGCAGACCATGAACTGCCATTGTAATTAGAAATACCAATTTGGTTAGTATAAGTTGCAAAAGTGGCACCTTTTAATGCAGATGGATAACCTAATGTTAAAGTATATGTGTGGTCACTTGTTGGGCTTGTTCTATTAACCAAATAAATGGCATTTACAGAAGTATCTTTTTGCGAAGCGGTTAAAGCTGTACCATTTGGCGTACCATCTACTGTAGCATTGTTAAATGCAGTTACATAAAAATTAGATAGTGTATCAGGTGTAATAGTCACGGGCAAATAATTACCATTCGTACCTACAGGAAAAGTACGAGTTGTAGTAAAACCTTCAATACCAAGTACAGCTTTTGCACCAGTAGCAACATCCACTTTTGTATCTACAAAACCAGTTGCACTACCACTTACAGAATTACCAGCTTTTACAACAATTGTATCACCTGTGTTTACAGTTAAATTACCAGTACCAAGAGTTAAATTACCAGCTACGTTTAATAGACGTTTGTTTAAGGTAGTTGCACCAGTAAGGGTTACGTTACCAGCATTTATATTAGTTGCGGCAGCACTTGAAAAAGGCGTTGCAGTAGCTGCATTGAAAACATAGCTTGCGCCTGTATTTAAAGTAGATGAAGCCATATTAATTAAAGAACCATCCATACCAGATGTACTTGCAGTTACAAACGTACCAGCACTATTTGTAAAGGTTAAAGATAATGTTGGTGTGCTAGCACTGTCTGCTGTAATTGTAGCAGGATTAGATGCTGTAAAATTACCGCCAGCACTATAGCTTGCTACGTATGTACCTGCTGGAAAAATACTTGGATGACTTGTAGATGAAATTGTAGAACCAATGGGCACTAAGGTACTATTTATACCTCTAATAAAAAATGCAGTACTATTTGCAGTGGTTTTTACCCCACCACTCACCTCATTACTACCGTTTGGTTGATTATAAGTAAGGTTTGTTGCACTATTGTTTATAAAACTACCAGTAGTGCCACCATCTATTGTATATGTTGTTACGTTAAGTGTGCCATTGTTTGTGATTGCACCTGTGACAGTAGTATTTTGAGACAATTGAAAAACTGAATTATCAGCCAATGTGATAGTGCCAAAGGCAGGCGCTAAGGTTGTTGCACCTGTTGTAACTGTTTGTACATTTTTACCAATAAACATTGCATTACCGAAGTTAACAGCAGTTGTGCTTGTACTATTGTTTGCTATACCAGAGCTAAAACTTGTAGTATTAAATGAAGTTGCAGTAGCCCCACTTATAACAGGTGCAACACTACCTTTAAAATTAACTACACCTAAGTTTACTGCAACTACATTATTATTATTATTAACGACACCACCATAAACATTAATAGTTCCATTATTAGCTGTATTAACGCCAGAATTGCTTGAAGATAGAAATAGTGTATCAATATAGGCAGCGTTTAAAGTAATATTCGTTTTGCCTGCTGCAGAAATCGGCATACCACCACCAGTAAATTTAAGATTACCAAACTTAGCTGTAGCACCTGAATAAAAATATGGCTGATAGCCATTGCCATAAGCGAAAACATAGTTACTACCTGGTAAAAAACTAACTGAAGGAACAAATGGATATAAAGTATTTCCCAAATTGCTTGTAATACCAAACGGCGAGTTCATTTTATATGCCGAACCGCCAGAGCCAACTTGCGCATGTGTAAAAGTTCCCCCTTTTTCAAATACAACAGTTTCGCCGCTTACAAATACCAAATTACCAGCAGCTAAAGAGCCAGTAGTCATAGGATGACCAAAAGCATAAGGTTGCACATTTGGTGTAATAGCACCATGATTGGTTCCATTATAACACGAAGAACCAGCCTTAAAGCGCAAAGAGCCAACAGTAGTAGCACAAAGACGACCAGCAGGACCTCTACCTTGAAAATTAAACTGACCATAAATATTACCAGTTGCAGTATTGGTTAACTTTAACACTAAACAGTTCATGGTAGTAGTACTACCAAGACCGTAGTTAAAAATTGAGGTTGCATCAATTGTTAATCCTGGATTTCCTGTAATGTAAATAGTAGTAGCCTTATATAAAGTTGCAGCAGCATTAGCAGCTAAAGCATTTTCTGCAGCTACGTACAAAGTATCTGGGCCGTTAATACCAATTACTTGCGACATGTTGGTGTTACTAGCATTAGTAGATACATAATCGCCTAGATTGAATATGCTAGTAAAATTAGTGCCGTAAATAGGGGTAACACAAGCACTCGAAGAAGTACCATAAGTAACTGAACCTGCAACATCTGTATTACCTGCAACAGTACTTACTACTGTTACTGTAATGCCATTCACTAATTGTAATTGTGCTATAGAGTCTCTAGCAGCGTCAATATACACCAATTTACTCGATGATAGACTAGGTGCAGAACCATCAAAAATTAGAATATCAGTAGAAGTTGGGGTTGTTCTACCTGTACCTGTACCATCTATTGCGGTGTTCCAACTAGCTGGATTATTCCAAGCGATTCTAGTGGCGGTAGTACCATTTCCACCGACCCAATAATAAGTAGTTTGAGATTTTACTGTAGCACTTAATAAAAGAAGAAGTACCAAAGTTTGTAGTATTTTTTTCATACAGTTAAAATTTATAAAATCGTTTAGATGCAATCAATATGCAATCTTCGGTATAATTTACACATTAAGTATCCTGTTCTATCCTGCTTAATTTTTTGGCAGATTATGTGGTACAAAAAGCAAATGATTATAGGGTAATATCAACGGCAATTTTTCAATCTTACTTCGCAAAATATTCAGTGCTACACTTGCTGCCACTTTTCGCCTTTACTACATAAGTGCCAGTAGCTAGTTTGCTTACATCTACACGTATTTCTTTACTACCAACATTAACTTTAGTAATTTGCACTTTTCCGGCGGCATCAATAATTTCAATGGTTTCTATTACCTCATTCGTTTTAATTACTACAAAATTTTTGGCTGGGTTTGGATAAATTACAAGCTGGCTATTAACACTGTTATTGCTTACCAATCTTGTTTCGGAATACACATATTTACCATCAACATCTACTTGTTTTAAGCGATAGTAATTGTTGCCGTTTAATGGATAATTATCAATAAACGTGTAATTGGTTGTTGCATTGGTTGTTGCCTTAGCAGCTACCTTACCAATAGCAGAAAACACAATCGCATCGGCACTTTTTTCTACTTCAAAAAAGCTGCTATTAATTTCGGAAGTAGTTACCCATTTTAAGTTTATAGCAGTATTTGAATTTAGCTTATTGGCAGTAAATGATAGAAGGGTAACAGGCAACACGGCTACGTTTGCTTCAAGGCTAATGTAGTCGTACATGTGATGGCTTACCCATCCAGAGCCCGAGGGCATTACAAGTGTAATGGTATTGGCACCTACAATAAATTTGTTCATAGGAATCAATATTTGCTTGTAGCTATACTTGGCATAATTGGTTTGACGAAGGAAGGCGTTGCCATCGCCATAATCGGGATAAAACGATGTAAACAAGCTGTTTTCGTTGTTTACATAAATCCATTCTTGTGCATGATCGGTGCTTGCAAAAGCAATGGTTAATCTAGCGTTGCCCGAAGTAGAAAAACCAGCAGGTAAATTAAACTTTAAACGCCATTTCCAGGAATCACCAATGTTTGGAACAGCAGCCGTATCGGGGTAACGTGTATGTGCATAAGGCAGCACTTTGCTATAATTATTATTGGCAACTGTATATTCAATTGTGTTTGGAAAAGAGTCTCTAAACTTAAATTGTATATTACCCTCACTGTAATCAAAGTCGCCCATCTTAAATTCTTGTGCGGTTCTATCTGGCGTTCCTATTTCCCAAAGTAAATTACCATAGGTTCTATTTACAGTATTGGTAAGTGTGCCTACGGTTGTTGTATTGCCAGCAGTTACTACCACGTTATCTAACCTGTATTCGCCAACCACGCCATCTACAAAAGCAAATAAAGAATAGGTGCCAGGGCGTATGTTAGGAATTGAAAAATTACCATTTGCATCTGCCCTTACCCAATATTGATAATCTTTACATTCAAATTGAAAACCTACCGCACCATCATCAAGATTTGTAACACCAACCCACGCATTTGCTGCGGTTTGATTAGGTTTTAATACATCTACAATTACATACTTACCACTTACTGTACCTCTTGCATTTGCTTTGGGATAAGCAACCGTATCTTTTACCCAACTATACGGCCAAAGTGCTTTTTCTTGCTCTTGCCGCTGCTTGGCTGCAAGCCAGTTGCTATCGCCGGTTGATTTATCTGTAATTAATAAAAGATACGGACCAAATACTTTTATCCAGCTTGTTAAAGTATCAGCAAAAATGCCACCTGCGCCGTAATGCACACCATTCATACATTGGTGAATAATGCCAGCGGCTGCGTTTAGTTCATGATACATTGGCCCTTCGTTATAATACTCGCAACTAGTATTTACGCACCAAGAACCAATGTTATTGATATTGCTAGCATGACCCCATAATGGAGTGTCCCAAAACTTTACACTGTATTGGTACTTACCATCTAGCTTACCTGCACGTACACCAGTGGTTAGTCTTATTATTTCTTGTGGCCCATTGCTACCTACGCCTTGGCTATAATCGTAGTTAGAAGGCATTTGCCAACTACGCAACGAATCTGTATAAATACGCTCACATAAGTTTACGCCATTAGCATCGTAAGCAATCCACCACACCTGACGCCAGCTACCAATATCAAACTTGGGATAGTTTGGCTTATGCTCAAGTTTGCTATATACATACACTGCATTATCGTCTTTCTTTAAAGCGTAATGCAGTTCTGCATCGCAAGGCGTAAAATGACCAATAGATGGTGTATAAGGGCGCTTGATAACAATATGGGCAAAGTCTGTTGTATCTTCAACCACTTCATAGGTAGCACCCCAAATAGTTTCAAAACCATAAGAGGTGGTAAAGTCGTGGTACATATATTTTTTGGTATTAGAAGGCTTATTAGCTACCGTTTCAACACCTTTAAATCTATACGACAAAATATTACCGGAAGATTTTTCTACCACACAAACTAAGTTGCCAGTTTTCAACACTACAGAATCGGGATATTCTGTAATCATACTATTACCATTTCTTGGTATTGCGGCAATTGTATTTGTACCGTCGTATGTAACAGATAAAGTTTTTGCTGCGGTACAGGTTAATCTACCATCGGTTATCAAACCATTTAGTTGTACACGTTTATCGCCTGCAACTTTTAGGTAGCCAATGCCTGTTATATTAATACGCCCACCAGTACCAATCAGCAAATTTCTAGCAACAGTAACAGCACCGCCATTAATGTTTAACTGTGCCGTTAAGCCAGTTGCATTAGCAATGGTTAAATCCATATTTGCACCACCGCTACCTACAGTTAAGCTACCGCCATTTAAGGTAACAGTGGCACTGCCGCCAGTGCCAGTAGCCATTAGCGTACCATTTTTTGAAGTTAATTTTCCGCCATTAATAGTAAGATTACAATTGGCCTTATTACCAATGTATAAGATGTTTCTATTGTTAAAATCGGCTACGGCATTAATAATTACAGTTCCATTTAAAGAGTCGCTATTGTTTGGATAAACCGCTCCATTACATGTGAAAATACCATTGCTTGCAACGTTCAACTTTCCTGGCCTATAAGCTACATTAGATGAATTACCTCCTACTAACGAACAAGCATTTGGGCTACCTGCGCCAATAGTGAGGTGGTTGTTATTCATGTTAGAAAACACGAGTGTTGTATCGCTCCAGTTTTTAGCATTAAAATAATCTGTACTTATGCCGCCTACCCAAGTAACTAAGTTTTGCGACTTAGTTTCGCTTATGAAAATAATTAGTGTAATAAACACACTAATAAAACTTGAAACAACACTTTTTATGGAGGTAGAAAAATACATATAGCCTTGCTGTTTTGTATGGCAATCGTTTACGAAAATATAGTTGCAAAATTGGCTAGCCATCCTGTTGCATCCTGCCAGTATTAATTTATGTCATTTTAACACTAAAAAAGCGGCAGCGAAAATATTTCACTGCCGCTTTTAAAATAGAATGTCATTTTATTTAGTAACCGGGGTTTTGCATAGCTTGTTTTTGCGCTCCTGTTAAAGCAAGCCCATTTGCTTGAATACCATCTAAAAAAGATTGCGGTATTGGGCGCAGGTTGTGGAAATCTTTAATATTTGGTGCTGCATCAGGGTTAAATGCTACGGCACGTGCAACTAAAGTTTTTGTACGAGATAAATCTTCCCAACGTTTAAACTCACCAGCAAGTTCTCTTGAACGCTCATTTAACAAAAAGCACATCATTCTATCGTAAGGCGAGGTATAGCCTAGTCTAGTAATAATATATTCATCTTGCGTAGGTAAAGTTGTAGTACTAGCAACTGTTAAGCTTGTTGCAGTAGTTGGTGCTGAAAGTAAATTAAGGTTATTAGATTCAGCATAAGAGTTTTCGGGCATAAAAGACATTGGTATGCCACCTTGCAATGTTGAATTACTAGCACCACCGCCATCGTAATAGGTGGTACGATTTTCGCCATTTTGATATTGGGCTCTTGTTCTTACAGCATTTATATAAGGCAAAGCATCTGCGTATGAGCCCGTGCCTAAATTAGCCAATCTTATTTTGGCCTCGGCTGCTATTAAATAGGTTTCGGCAGAACGTGCCAATGTAATATCTCTAAGACCTCTTACATCGTTAAAGCCAGCTGCACGAGAGCCATCAAAAAATTTACTTAAAGATGGGAAACGTACATCTACAAATAAAGCACCGTCGGTTGTAGTACCGTTAGGGTAAGCCACATAAACATTAGCAATTGTTTTGCTTGTTCTTGCATAAGGTACCGTATTTAATATTTTGTAAGCAGAAAAACGCGTATCGCCAGGTTGATTGATAACATACATAATACCTACATCGCCATTTACATAAGTACCTGACGCTTTGTTTACTAAACTCTTTGTTCTAAAGGTTTTCCAAAATCTAGAGTCGTTTACCAAATCATAAACCCTATACATGTAATAATTAGTACCCAAACGGCTAAACGGTCTATCGCCGCTCATATCACGTTGCATAAATGGCAAATCATCGTAACGAGAAGCAAAATACAAGTGCTGTGTATTTTGACCACTCGCAGAAAGATCGGCCGTAAATTGTGCAGATAAAATGATTTCGCTAAGTTTTTCGTTAGCGCTTTCTGGTGCTGTATATTTCCATAAATCGCCAAAATTTGGTGCTAATGGATGATTAGCAATAATGGCATCGCACAATGGCGTTATTGCTGCAAGATCAGCAGCTTTTGTAGAACCATTCCACGAATCGTTAATTTCACTTGCTCGGCTTAAATAGGCTTTTGCCAAAAAATGCGCTGCTGCATCTTTTGTAATTTTTGCAGGACTTGCACCGTTAGATAACAGGTTATAAGCTTGCGTAAAATCGGCAATAATTTGCGTGTACACATCTTTGGGTGTTGCACGTGTAAATTCTAATTCTACAGTTGTAGTAGGAACTGTTTTTAAAGGCACACCACCATATTGACTAACTAATCTCAAGTAATTATAAGCTCTAAAAAAATAACCTTCGCCTAAAGCTGTACTTTTAATAGCTGCTAAAGTAGAGGTACTTGCTGTTGCATTTTGGATAATGATATTTGCATAGCCAATGCCAATGTATAAATTATCCCATTGTGCATCAGCAGTAATAGTATTGCTGCTTACAGCACCAACAATAGATGCTAAACCATTACCATAAGAGTTATATGGCGCATTTGAGTTGTCGCCACCTACGTGAAATTCATCGGTACCATAGCTCATATTGGCATAAGCATGTTCGCCGTTAAAAGGTGTATTAAATACTTGATAGTACGTACCATTTACTAAAGATTGAATACCTGCATCTGTTTTATAATAGCTTAAATCTCTTGCAGTTGTTAAAGTTTCATCTAAGAAAGTTTTTTTACAAGAACTAGTACCCATTAATAGTGCAAAGAGTGCTATTAATACATTATATTTATTAATTTTCATGCTTTTGTTGTTTGTTTGTTTAAAATGCTGCATTAATACCAAAAGTAACACCACGATTACTTGTCATGGAAGCAACATCCATATCCATGAATTTAATTTTTGAGAACAACATACCGGGATTAGCAACTTGGACATAGGCTCTTAAATTAGACATACTCATTTTTTTAAGAATATTGCCTTTAAAATTATAAGACATAGAAATGTTTCTAATTTTTATAAAAGAAGCTTGTTGGTAACCTAAAGAAGAAGAATATAAATCGCCAGTACCTGTTGAGTAAATTGGTTTTTGATACTCTGCATTGGTGTTATTTTCGGTATAATAATTCAAAGCTCTTGTACTAGCTCTAGCTACCATTGCCTCACCACCTGTATTATACATATAGTTTACACGACCATATAAAAAGATTGAAAAATCGAAATTCTTGTATGAGAATGAGTTAGTTATACCAACTACCCATCTTGGTCTTGTACTTCCCACAACAATACGATCGTTGTTTGCATCAATTTTATAATCTCCATTTTGATCTACCGGTTTTACTTTACCAGGCGAGAATTTACCAGTTGGTAAGTTCACATTAAATTTATTCATCTCTACAGAATCCGAAGTGCGCCACAAACCATTGGCTTTTATGCCATATATAACTTCGAGCGGCTGTCCAATAAACAAATTGTTATTAATATCATCTTGCTTACCATTTGACAAAGACACAATTTCATCTTTTTGCCATGCTGCATTAAATGAGGTTGACCATTGGAAGTTATTTGTATTTACATTAAGTGTAGTGATATTGATGTCAATACCCTTGTTGGCAGTTTGGCCAATATTTTGAAATGTAGTACTAAAACCAGTAACAGAAGGAAGCTTACGTTCCATCAACAAATCTTTGGTTTGAGACGTGTAAACGTCAATGGTACCTGAAATACGTTTATTGAAAAAAGAGAAATCTAAACCAAGATTGTACTGAGTGGTTTTTTCCCATTTAAGTTCAGGATTAGCATACACTGATGATGGTACAGACCCTGCTGTAATTGTACTAAGAAAAGGATAAAATAATGGTGTGATAGGACCCAAAGTTTGGTATGGTTTAATGGCTGAATTACCTGTAACACCTACACCTACACGAAGTTTTAAATCGCTAACCCAATTAATTTTTTTCATGAAACTTTCATGCGTAATACGCCATGCAGCCGCTGCACTAGGAAACCAAGAATACTTATTGCCTTTAGCAAGCATAGATGCACCATCTTGACGAGCTGAAACCGTTAATAAGTATTTATCATCGTAGCTATAATTAATACGAGCCATATAACTTAACAATTGGCTCTCTATTAATTGAGTATTCTGTCTGATACTTAAATTGGCAGCAGGAAGTGTACTTTGGTTTAATTCATTCCATTTTTGGCTCGCAAATGGAATACCAGTACCAACGATAGTATTTACAGGGTCTGCTACATATTTGGTAGCACTTTGCAACAACGTAACACCAAAGCTGTGCTTTTTATAGGTTTTATCGTAGTAAAGCAAATTGTCTAAAGTGAATGAGTAGGTTTGTGCCTTTTGCAAAGAAGCCGAACTTGTGCCACTGCTAGCAGCAGATAAACCATCTATATAAATACCGTTTTGGTACTGAGAGAAATCTGGACCAAAATTCATTCTATATTTCAATCCCTTTAATGCAGTAGATATTGCGCCTAAGTTAATTTGCCCATAAAAACTACCAAATGCACGAAATGTTTTACGCTGGTCTTGCGTGTAATTCCATTCATCTACAATATTTTTAAATGCAACATCGCCACCAGGATAAAGCACTCTTGCCCCAGTAGAGTCGTAAGGAACCGCATAAGTATAAAGCCTTCTTGCAGATTCGTAAATACTTGTAGCAGGCGAGCCAACAAATGCTCCTATTACTGAATTTGATTGACCATATTCTTGAACACTATAAGATACATTAACATTACTACCCATACTAAACCAATCGGTAGCTTGAATGTCTACTGTTGCTTTGCCCGAATATCTGGTAAACTGTTGGCCTATAGATGTACCCTTATTGTTCAAATAGCCAAACGAACCATAGGCTTTTACTTTGTTAGTACCGCCACTTACACTTAATGTATGTTGGGCAGTAACACCTTGCTGAGATACCAATGCTTTCCAATCGGTAGTAGCCACTTTAGAACCATCCCAAGTACCGCTAGCCCAACCTTTACTAATATTACTCCAGGCAGCAGGATCGCTGGTTGCTAAAAATATATTTCTATCGTTGGCAATAGTAGGATTGTCACCTCTTGCAAAAGTAGCAGGGTTAGAGTAATAATAAGCCCAACGACGAAAATCAATAGATTCTGATGCAGACATTGCAGGTGCTCTATCTACTATATCTTCCATAGTAATAGCACTACTAACACTTAATTGTGTTTTACCAGTTTTACCTTGCTTAGTGGTTACAATTACAACACCATTTGCACCTCTTGAACCAAAAATTGCCGTAGCAGAAGCATCTTTTAGCACATCAATTCCTTCAATATCGCTTGGATTAATAAAATCGATACCACCTGTACTTAATGGAATACCATCAACTACATAAAGTGGCAAGTTAGAAGCCGTTATAGAACGTACACCTCTAATGTTAATGCTACCTACTTGACCAGGGCGTTCGTTACTAGTAATATCTACACCTGCAACTTTACCTTGCATGGCTTCTAAAGCATTATTTACAGGACGAGATTTTATATCTGCTTGGTTAATACCTGCCACAGAACCTGTAACATCTTTCTTTTTAACTGTTGCATACCCAATAACTACTACATCATCAAGAGATTTGGTATCAGTTGCTAGCGAAACATTGAGGTTATTTGATGATTCGTTAACAGGTACATCTTTATCAGCAAATCCAACATAAGTAAATGTTAGCTGCGCTGTTTTGCCTATTATAGCAATAGAAAATTTACCTGAAACATCGGTAATGGCTTTGGTTTTAGTACCTTTTACCTCTACGGTAACGCCTTGTAAGGGTTCGCCTTTATCGTTGGTTACTATACCAGTAACATTGTGTGAAGGTGGTGTACTTTGTGCTAAAAGATTTTGCTGAAAAACAGCAAATAAACAGGCGCATGTAAATAACATACGCTTTAAAAAGGCATAATTCTTATTCATTTGGTAATTAATTTTTTAAATAATAAAGTTGTGTTGTAAGGTGCTATTTTAGTTCAATCTTTCATGGACGTATGCAGGTTGGTTTAAAGTAAATGAAAATTAAAATTTAGATCTCATTATTTGAGCGAATAATATAAGAGATGTAATAAACTAAGCGTATGATTTTTATGGCATAACATAAAACAAGCGAAGCCTTTTAAAAGTGTAGAATATCATTTTAAATACGTTTAAATAATCAGTTTTTTTGGTTAGTAAAAATAAAAATTAATAGTTCCTCACTATTATTCTTTACAATTCTGTTACATGTATTTTTTTACCAGTTATCAGCTAAATTTTACGTTTATAAAAAACAGCCTAATTGAGTTGGTTTAACAAATAAAATAAACTATTTCGGTTTAATTAATTTGAGGCTAATTAATCTACGCAAACGATACCAAAGATTACAAAACAGGCTATCTATTAAAAAAAAGACAGCCTTTAGTAGTACAATTTATGAGACTTATTTAATTGGTATTCGTATTTTACGATACATAATATCTAGCCATGATTAACAATATTTATTGCCCTATAAATTTTATTTAACGTCACTTCAAGTTAAAAATTTAGTTTCACACTCTCGAAATTTTTGTAACTGATGAAAAAAAACGCCATCTTCAAATACTTATTTATCGATTACTATTCTGGTACGCCTAAATATATTCAACTTGCTAACTCTATTATTAAAGCTATTGGCGAAGGCAAAATAGATAAAGGAGAGATTTTACCTTCTATTAACGAACTTAGTTTTGAGTTTGAAATTTCTAGAGACACAGCCGAGAAAGCTTATAAATACTTACGTTCTATTGGCGTTATTCATTCGGTACCCGGCAAGGGCAACTTTGTTATGTCTACCGATGTAAAGCAAGCCTTAAAAATATTTTTACTCTTCAATAAATTAAGCCCTCACAAAAAAATTATTTACGACGCTTTTGTAAAAACATTGGGCGACTTAGCTTCTATTGACTTTTACATTTACAACAACGACTTCGATTTTTTTAAACGTCTCATTACCAATAAAAAAAACAGTTACACGCATTACGTAGTTGTACCGCATTTTATGTATGGCGGCGAACTTGCTAAAGAGGTTCTAAACACTATACCTAAAGACAAGCTGATTTTGCTTGACAAACTAGTAAAAGGTGTTGATGGCGAATATGGTGCCGTGTACGAAAACTTTGAGAAAGATATTTACAATGCGCTTGAACAAGCATTGCCTCAGTTGCGTAAATACCACACCATCAAAATTATTTTTCCTTCGTACACGTATTTCCCTCAAGAAATTATTAATGGCTTTCACCGTTTTTGCCACGAGTACGCATTTGAACACGCTGTGGTGCATGAAATTGCAAAAGAAACCATTAAAGAAGGTGAGGTTTACATTAACCTAATGGAAGACGATTTGGTAATGCTTATTGAAAAAATATTGGCCACCAAATTAAAAGTAGGCAAAAACGTGGGCGTTATTTCGTACAACGAAACGCCACTTAAAAAAATTATTTTAAACGGCATTACCACCATTTCTAGCGATTTTGAAATGATGGGTAAAAGCACCGCACAACTTATTTTAAACCATTCTGTGCAGCACATAGAAAATCCATTTTACCTAACCATTAGATCATCGTTATAATAACACTATGCTTTACCGCTAATACCTTTTATAAAATACAAAGCCAGTTTTGCGAAAATACAACCTAGTACCAACTTTTTTCAATAAAGGGCTTATGCCAATTATTAGCATAAAAGCCCGAAAGATTGTACATAATGCCGTATTAAAAAATAGGTGTTTTATTAAGGCATTTGGTGTACCTGCACCTTAGTAAATTATTCTGTTACAGCTATCTTTTTCAATTGACGCTTAGTGGACAGGGCTTGCCTAAGTACGGGAATTAGTATTCCGTCTGCCCGGTACCGATGATGGTTGAAAAACTAACGATGAAGTTAACATCAAAAAGCTAAATAGATAATGTAAAGCTGGATATGAAGCACAATAGAATTACAAAAAGCCGAAGATAACTTCCGTCAGCCCGTATTTTGGCAAACCCCCTGTTGTACGTTCGCCCTATCTCCGCTGTCATCTACAATGTGGGTCTGTGTCGCACCTTAGAGTATTGCCTGTGCTTTGGCACAAGGCAGGCTCTTTTGCAAGGTTGGCTTATGTGTGTCGGCTTTATGTGCCTAGTCCCGCCAAAAGCGGGATGCCTAACTTGGTGCGTTGGATTTGCTAAGCACCTTTATAATACTGGAAAAACCATTTGTATCTTAATACATCTTCTTTGTATGAAGGCGTATTTGTAAAGTTCTCTAACACCCTATTACCATCAAAAAGTAGAATGAGTTCATAAATAATATCATCAATTATTTCTGCAGTAATCTCATTTATCTGATTAAAAATTTGTGCTAATTTGTACCAAATCATTCTAATAAGTTTTAATGGACTATTTGTATTTGATAATCCTAACTTTTGTAAATCGTCGTCGTATTGAACGCAAGAGGCATTGCCTGCTCTATCGTATTCAACGAGAGTTTCAATATTAGCATCAAATATAAAAGGCTCTATTTTCTTATCGCTTCTGTAATTATTGCAATGCTTCTTACTATTGCAAGAAGCAATTAAATTGTGGTAAGCAATGTCGTGTGGATAATGTACTGGCGGGATTACCTTTGCACTTCTGTCAAAAGCTGTTTTATGAATTACATTGTTTCTTAGTTCATCAGTAACAAGATAAGAACCAAAATCACCTAACTTCAATTTGTTTGGGATTATATGTTCTAGAGTTGTACTGTCTTCATTAATTTCTTTCAAACAGTAACAACAAAGCCCATTCTGCTCTTCCAGCAATACTTCACTAAGTTCTTTATAAAATGTTGTTCTATTGTCACACAAACCATTCTCATAATCAGCATTAATATAGCGATTTTGGTCATCTATCCAACAATGCTCTAATAAATTATCGACAATTTGCTTGCCTGCCGTTTCGTTAATGGATTTGTCAATATATTTCATAACACTACAAATAGGCTTTCTTTTGATTGTCAATTTCTTTTTGTAACAAGTTGGGAATTTCGCCACCTAAATAATCTTTAAGCTTTTGAAGCATTAATGTAGCCTCGGTTTCCTTCTTCTTTCCAAATAATACTAAGTACGCATTAATCAATTTGTCAATTGTAGAAGAACGATAGTCACTTTCCATCACCTCCATTAAATTGGTGGTGTAGTCAATACCATAAACATTTTCTACAGGCTCCCAATAATATCTATTACCATCATTTTCTAAACGTATAACTTTATCTTCTTCCGCATTTGCTTTTAAATTACTTATCACCAATGGAGAGTGAGTACTTACAATAAATTGAATTTCAGGGAAAGTTTTTTTGAATCGATTTAACACTTCTTGTTGCAGTGTTGGATGAAGATGAAGTTCTATTTCATCAATAATTACAATACCAGTAGGTTCAGCATCTTTGTTCAAAATAAAGCTACGGTATGCAATATCAAAAACAATTGAAAAAAGCCTTTTGTAACCCATTGGTAAGTTATCAAAAAATATCGTTCTTTCATCTATGAAATCAAATTGAATGTGTTGCTCTGTTTTACTTGTTCCTATTACTTTTATTTGCTTTATCTCAAATTCCTTATTTATAAAATTATATTTTTCATCTAATGAATCTGTGAATTTTTTAAGCTTACTATCTATGAAATTAAGTTCAATAAATTCAGGGTCTTTTTTTAATTCAGTCCTAATCGTGTCTAGCTCCTTTCTTAGTCGTTCTGCTTTTAATTTCCACTTTACAATATCATCATGGTCTGGTGCATTTTCAATCATTAAGTACAAATCATTCAATTCATTAATAATACTATATTCAGGTCGTTTAAAATTGTTTAATGAAGTATAAACTTTTGTATATCGCTCCTTCCATATACCGATACAATTATTTTTTTCATCCCACTTGTAGTAACCGAAATTTCTTGGCAATCCATTTTCAGATGTCAGAACAGTTTTTGCATAGCCACTAATATTTGCTTCGATATGGGGAAATGAATCTGTAAAAAATGCTAAAATAGGTAGTGGCTTATTAATATCATTGTTATTGTAATATAGCTGAAACTTTTCAAACGCTTTTTTATACAATGAAGATGAAAGACCGCCTCCTTTTTTTTCTTTTACCATTGCCCATTCCAATTCTTCATTATTAAAAATTGCCTTGTTGGTTAGTTTGATGGGATAGATATAGTCATTAACTTTATCGTCAAATCTGGCATCAAAAGTTCCTTTGTTATCAATCGCTGCAACTTTTAAATCAGGTGAACTAGTGCCAATAGTTTGGATACCTTTTATTTCATTTTTTGCGAATGGAAAACTAAGAGAGTAAACAAGTCCTGTTAGTACATTTGTTTTACCAGTTCCATTTTTACCAATTAAAACAGTAGTTTTTTTACCGAATGAAATTTCATAGCTTTTGAAGCATCTGAAATTCTCTATATTGATATTTTCTATTTTCATACTTCCTTTATGTAGTGTAAATGAATTTATTACTTTTTCTTGTATTTAATTTTTTGCTCAGCAGCTTTCAAAACCTTATCTGCTAAATTCTCGTCTTGCAGGTCATCGGCTACTTTGTCACTTAACCATTCAACCAATAAAGTTTCTTTGTCGAGTTTGTAAAATTTGGCAAATTTCAGAACTTGTTCCTTTGTCGGCTTACGTTCATTGCGTTCAAATTTGCTAATAATGGCTTGGTCAATTTCCAATTCGGCAGCAACCTGCCGAAGGAACAAACCTTTCTCTTCTCTTGCTATTCGTATTAAGTATCCAAAGTTACTCATAAGACAATATGTGTTTTGACAAAACTGGTCAAATATAGTTATAATATTTTAAATGGTATTTTGGCGAAAGTCAAGATTGCTTAGATTGCTAATTGCTGATTTTTCGACATGAAGCTCATAAGAATTCCGTCCGCTGGGTGGTGGGTGGGCTTGGTGCGTTGGCATTTTTAGCTCTTTGCAAGGTTGGCTTTGTGTGTGGGTTTTGTGTGCCTTGCAATGTGCTAAAAATAGCATGGGGTCGGGTCGGCAAAGTCATGGTAGTTTAAATTTTAGTAGGATGCTTTTTAGAGTGACGCTTACCGCTAAAATACGTGTACACCGCAGGTATTACAAATAGGGTAAGTATTAAAGAGAACAAGATACCGCCCACAATTACTATACCTAATGGTATGCGGCTAGTACTACCTGCACCAAGGCTTAGGGCAATAGGTAGTGCACCTAACGAGGTAGCCAAACTTGTCATTAAAATAGGGCGTAAACGTTGCTGCGATGCTTCTATAACGGCTTCCATTTTACTTAGGCCAAGCTCACGTTTTTGGTTGGCAAATTCTACTATCAAAATACCATTTTTAGTTACCAAGCCTATCAACATAATCATACCAATTTCCGAAAAAATATTAATGGTTTGGTTAAATAAATACAAGCTAAGCAATGCGCCGCTTAATGCCAATGGTACCGTAATCATAATGGTAAATGGATCTATAAAACTTTCAAACTGTGCCGCTAATACTAAGTAAATAAGTATTAAAGCAAGGCCAAAAGCAAATAGTATATTAGAACTGCTTTCGGCATAATCTCTCGACTGCCCACTTAATGCCGTTTGAAAAGATTCGTCTAGCAACCGTTTACCAATGGCATTCATGGCATCTATACCATCGCCAACGGTTTTGCCTTCGGCTAATGAAGCCTGTATAGTAGCAGCTTTGTAACGGTTAAAGTTGTACAAAGTAGCGGGGTTACTACTAGGCTCTAAATGCACCACAGAACTTAAAGGAATATTATCACCATTTTTGTTGCGCACATACAGTTTAGAAATGTCATCTGGTTGGTTGCGGCTGTCTCGCTCTACTTGTGCTATTACTTGGTATTGGTAGCCCTTCATAATAAAGTAGGCCAACCTACCACCGCTAAACGCACTTTGTATAGCCGATACCACATCTTGGCTAGATAGGCCAAGGTCTCGCACCTTGGTTCTATCAATGGTTAATTGTACTTCGGGCTTATTAAACTTCAGGTTTACATCTGCATTGGCAAAGGTTTTATCCTTACGCACTTCATCTAAAAACTTAGGAATAATTTCTTTCAACTTACTTAACTCTAGGTTTTGCAACACAAACTGCACAGGTAGCGCACCTCTAGAAGCAAGCCCTACAGCAATGGTTGGCTCTTGTGTTGGAAAAATTTTTACCTCATTAAAACGGCTAAGTTTCTTTTGCAAGTCAAGATATATTTCCATTTGTGTACGTTTACGCTGGTTTGGCTCTACCAAACCAAGCCTTGGCTGCGATTGGTTAACCCCACCACCACCAAAACCACCACTTACACGGGCAAAAATAAAGTCACGTTCTGGCACCGAATCGTTAAGGTAATCGGCTATTTTATCGGTAATGGCCAGCATAGATGAGTAGCTAGTGCCCTCGGCACCTGTAACTGTAAAACGAATACTGCTTCTATCTTCTAGCGGTGCTATTTCGCTTTGTAATGTTTTCATAATAAAATATATCATACACACACACCCACCAACAATTACCCAAGCTGCCCATCTAATACGCATAAAGCTTTGTAGTAAACGCTTGTAGCCGTTTTCCATGCCTTTAAAAAATGGCTCGGTGCGTTCGTAAAACTTACCATGCCCTGCATCTTTTTTGTTTAAATACACGTTAAGCACCGGTGTAATGGTAAGCGATACAAAAGCAGATATTAATACCGCCGCTGCTAGTGTTACACCAAACTCACGAAACAACCTACCAACAAAACCTTCTAAGAAAATAACTGGTAAAAACACTACCGCCAAAGTGATAGAAGTAGATATTACCGCAAACAAAATTTCTTTACTACCTTCTAAAGCCGCCTTGCGTATGGGCAAGCCTTCTTCTAGTTTTCTAAAGATGTTTTCTGTAACCACAATACCATCATCTACCACCAAGCCTGTGGCCAATACAATACCTAATAAGGTTAAAATATTTACCGAAAAACCCGATATATACATGATAAAGAAAGTAGCCACCAACGAAATAGGAATGTCTATTAATGGCCTAATGGCAATTAGCCAGTTTCTAAAAAAGAAGAAAATAACTAGCACCACTAAGCCAAAAGAAAGCAATAAAGTTTCTTTTACCTCTTCTAACGATTTGCGAATATTGATAGTATTATCAATGAGAATTTTAAACTCAATATCAGACTTACTGTTCTTTTTTATCTGATCTAAACGTTTGTAAAACTGGTTGGCAATTTCAATATTATTTGCGCCTGGCTGTGGCACTACTGCAAGGCCTACTGCATTTACACCATTGTATTTCCAGCTTTGTTCTATGGTTTCGGGGCCAAGTTCTACTTTTGCCACATCGCTAAGGCGTACAATACCTGCGGCATCTTCTCTAATAATAAGGTCTCTAAAATCTTTTTCCGAAGTTAAACGGCCAATGGTACGAATGGTTAACTCTGTATTATTACCGTAAATTTTACCTGGCGGCAAATCGATGTTTTCGGTAGCTAGGGCAGTTTTTATATCGGTAAATGCTACGCCAAAGGCATTCATTTTATCGGGATTAAGCCACAAGCGCATTGAGTAACGCTTTTGTCCAAATATGTTTACGGCACTTACATCGTTTATGGTTTGTATTTGCTGTTGCAATACATTTTCTGCGTACTCGCTTAATTCCATTAAACTTTTGGTACGGCTTTGCACTGCTAGTATTAAAATAAAATCGCTGCTAGCATCAGATTTAGAAACCACTGGCGGTGCATCTATATCTTGCGGTAAGCTACGTTGCGCCTGGCTTACTTTGTCACGTACATCACTTGCAGCGGCTTCTAAATTTACTCCCAAGTTAAACTCTACCGATATATTACTACTACCTAGCGAGCTAGATGAGGTGATGGTTCTAATACCTGGTATGCCATTAATTTGTTTTTCTAATGGCTCGGTAATTTGGTTACTAATAATATCTGAGTTGGCACCTGTATAGCTGGTACTTACGTTTACAACTGGTGGGTCTATTGCGGGATAATCTCTTACGGCTAAATAAGTGTAGCCCACTATACCAAAAAGTATAATGGCAAGGTTCATAACCGTAGCAAGTACTGGGCGCTTTAACGATAATTCAGAAATATTCATAATAAAAATGCATTCCTTTTACAAATAACTACTTTTTAGCACTAGCAAACTTTGCTGAAAGCTATAACTGCCACAGAATTTCAGAGAAAAAAACACTGTGTTTAAGTGCCGCAGTGGCAAACCCTTAGCAACAATATTTATTGTGGGTTTAAATCTTTAAATTGCTTTACGCTACGTATTTTAAGTTTGGCCTTTGGCCTTGCAAATAGTACGCCTGTAACCACAACGCTATCGCCTGCTTTAATGCCATTGGTAATTTCTACCACATTGGCTTGCCTTACACCAGTTTTAACCGATACAAAAACAGCTTTACCATCTTTTACCACAATTACAAGATTGTTTTTATCGTCTGGTATAATGCAATTGGTAGGTATTAAAATGGCTTTGTTATTGTCACCTGCGTCTAAATAGGCTTTTACAAAACCACCGGGGTTAGCCCTACCATTATCAAGTACAGCACGCACTTTAAGGCTACGTGTGGCAAGGTTGGCTTGAGGCTCTACAGCTACAATTGTTGCTTTTTGTTTTGCACCTGTACCATTGTCTAGCACTACATCTATGGTATTGCCTTTGCGTAGTATTTTGGCATAGGTTTCGGGTACGGTAAGGTCTACTTTTAGTTTATCTAGCTGCTGTATGGTAGCAATAATAGAAGCAGTGGTTACGTAAGCACCTGGGCTTATTTGGCGCAAGCCTACCGTACCGCTAAATGGTGCTTTTATCACGGTTTTATCTATCAATGCTTGTGTGTACAGCAAATCGGCCTTGTAGCCATTTATTTGGTATAGTATCGCAACATAATCAGCTTGGTTTATACCATTTACTGCCAATAATTTTCTATAGCGTTCTTCTGTTTTTTGGGCAAGTTCTAGCAGTACTTTGGTTTTAGCAACCTGTGCTTGCAAATCGGCATCATTTATTTTAGCCATTATGGTGCCTTTTTCTACACGGCTACCTTCTGGTATGTTAAGGTAGGTAAGTCTACCACTTACTTCTGGGTGCAGTTCTACATATTCGGCAGCCACCACCGTACCATTAACCTCTATGGTATTGCTTATTTTTTGGTCCGATGCTATTAACACATCTACTACTGTAGGTGGTGGTGTAGTTGGTTTTTTGTCTTCCTGCTTGCTTTTGCAACTTAGTGTTGCTACTAAAAAAACAATAGTAGTTAAAGAGAGAAATCTATTTATCATACAAAATAAATAAGGGATGGCTAAAATGAGATTTAAAGGTAAATGCATTTGTCATTGTTGCTACATAAGTTTGGGATGAATGGAAAATACAGTAAGTAATCACTCTCACTGGGGTAAATGAGTAGGCATTTAAGGCATGTTTAAGTGTTGATTAACTGCACAAATAGCTGTGTGTAAGCGCTGCTGGTAATTGCCACTAATATGTACCCAAGGTGTAGTTTGGTTAACGAGTAAATCTTTATAAATATGGTACAATTCGTTGCGTGGTCCTTCATCTGGATATTCTCGTAGTTCGTCTTTTACCCAAGGCAAATCGATATTGCAAAGCAAATACAAATCGTATGGGCGGGCTACAATTTGGTCTAAAATATACTGGTGACATTTGCCAAAAACATACTCGCACCACACTTTCATTACGTACATGTTGGTATCTATAAACACTGGCAAATTACACAAAGTAGCGTTAGCAATTACCTTGGTCACTGTTGCTTCTTCAAGTGCTATTTGCCCTTGGGCTATTGTAAGCAAATCGTCAAACGTATAGGCAGTACCATGTGCGTACAAATATTCTCTAGCATACTCGGCACAGGCAGCCGTTTGGTAATGTGCGGCCAATTGCTCTGTTAGCGTACTTTTTCCAGTACTTTCTGGGCCAATAATTACAATGCGGTTTATGGTTTTTGGTTCCATGCTGGGCTTGCTTTTAATACTTGGTGGTAAATGGCACAATCTGCAGTGTGCGCCCCTGGCAAATAACCAGTACTCATTAAAAACTCATTTACAATTTCGCCACCAGTAAACTTAAAATGCTGTTTAAACAGCTTCATCCATTCTTGTTTGGTTTTTGGATGATGCTTATCTAGCCAAGCTTTAAAACTGCCATATTCTTTTTGCAAGCCAAGTATCACATTGGCATTATGTATGGCTGCACAAACCTTTAATTTATTGCGAATAATACCTGCATCGCTTAACAAACGCTCAATATCTGCGGCTTTATAAGCGGCTACTTTTTTTATATTAAACTGATGGTAGGCTTTGCGAAAACTAGCTTGCTTGTTTAAAATGGTGGTCCAGCTAAGGCCAGCCTGATTAATTTCTAGTATTAAACGGCAAAAAAGCTCGTTATCATCGTTAATAGGAAAGCCATAATGCTTATCGTGATACATTTTGTGTGCATTGCTAGCATCTAATGCGCTAGCATAACCACAGTAGGTTTTAGAAACATCCATATTAGTTTGGTGGCTTGTGAAAGTACTAAAATTGCTAAGTGTGCCAAAGGTAGTAGGTTGGCAAGCAAAAACTAACAGATTAAGCAGCATGGCAAAGAACTGTTACCAATAACATAAAATTTCTTAAGCAAAAGCCTCAATGCTTACATTTGTAGTGTTATGAGATTTACAATGATGGAATACAATACCGAACGCAACCATTTAGGGTTACGTGAATATGGGCGCCATATACAGCGTATGGTAGAATATGTAATGACAATTGAGGATAGAGACAAACGCAATTTACAAGCGAAGGCTGTAATAGAATTAATGGGGTTTTTAAACCCACATTTACGTAATGTAGATGATTTTAGGCACATGCTTTGGGATCATTTATTTGCCATAAGCGATTTTAAATTAGAGGTAGATAGCCCTTATCCTATACCACAAAAAGAAACGTATAAACTTAAAGGCGAGCCAATGAAATACCCTCGCCGCTACCCTAAATATGCACACCTTGGCAAAAACCTAGAAATGGTGATAGACAAGGCTTTAAAGGAAGATGATGCTGAAAAGAAAGTTGGCTTTGCCAATTCTATTGCCTACTACATGAAACTTACTTATAGCAACTGGCACAAAGAACTTGTACACGACGATACGATAAGAACCGAACTAAACATTATTACCGATGGTGCGCTAGAATTTAGTGCAACACCCTTTATTAAGCATCGTGCAAATACCGGCTTTGAACGTGAAGAATTTGGCAACACCAGAAACAACAACAACAACAACCGCAGGCAAAACTTTACTGGCAGAAATAGTAATAGCCGCCCACAAAGTGGCAATAGCAATAGGCCTGCGGGCAATAGCAATAGAAATGCTAGCCCCCAACGCGAAAGTGGTAACAGACCAAATGGTACTGCACCCACATCAAACAGAAACAACAATAGAAACTTTAAAAAACGCTACTAGCTTTTTAGCAACCATATTTTACAAAGCATCGATAATTGTGTCGGTGCTTTTTTATTTTACTTACTTATTCTCTCATAGCGTTACGTATTCGAGAACATCGCACCAAGTTCTTACATTTACCGCTCAACTTTTTTAACCATTTATCATGGCATCATTTAATGTAATTGGGGGCAACAAATTACAAGGAGACATTACACCGCAAGGCGCAAAAAACGAAGCCTTACAAATATTAAGCGCAGTAGTATTAAGCTCCGAAACCATTACCATACACAACATACCAGATATTGTAGACGTAAACTTACTAATAGAGCTATTGCAAAACATAGGTGTAAAAGTAGATAGACTAAACCGCCACACTTACACTTTTAAAGCCGATGCGATTGATGTAGATTATTTAGCCTCGGAAGAGTTTAGAAATAAGGGTGGCAAACTACGTGGCTCGGTAATGCTTGCTGGCCCAATGTTGGCAAGGTTTAAAAAAGCCTACATACCTAAACCCGGTGGCGATAAAATTGGTAGAAGACGCTTAGACACGCACATTATTGGTTTTGAAAAACTAGGTGCTAAATTTGAGTACCACCAACAATTACACTTTTTTAAACTCGCTGCACCAAAACTATATGGTGCTTACATGCTACTAGACGAGCCTTCGGTAACAGGTACCGCAAACATTGTAATGGCGGCGGTTTTGGCCGAAGGCATCACTACTATTTACAACGCAGCTTGCGAACCATACTTACAACAGCTATGTAAAATGCTAAATAGAATGGGCGCAAAAATTACTGGTATTGGTAGTAATATGCTAGCAATAGAAGGCGTAAAAACACTTAGCGGTACACAACACACCATACTGCCAGATATGATTGAAGTGGGCAGTTTTATTGGCCTTGCAGCTATGACGCAAAGCAATATCACCATAAAAAATGCAGGTGTACAACACTTGGGCGTAATACCAGATAAGTTTGCACAAATGGGTATTAAATTTTCGATACAAGGTGACGATATTATAGTGCCAGAGCAAGATAAATACGAAGTGGCTACGTTTTTAGATGGCGGTATTTTAACCATTTACGATCATCCTTGGCCAGGCTTTACACCAGACTTAATTAGCATTATGCTAGTAGTGGCTACACAAGCCGTAGGTAGTGTTTTAATTCACCAAAAAATGTTTGAAAGCCGCTTGTTTTTTGTAGATAAATTGATAGATATGGGGGCGCAAATTATTCTTTGCGACCCTCACCGTGCTACTGTTATTGGCTTAGGCCGAAAACATCTTTTACGTGGTATTACTATGAGCAGCCCCGATATTAGAGCAGGGCAAGCATTATTAATTGCAGCTTTAAGTGCCCAGGGCAAAAGCACTATTCAGAATATTGAACAAATAGATAGAGGCTACCAATACATAGATACAAGATTAAAAAACTTAGGTGCAGATATTACTAGAATTGGGTAAACTATAAGCAAGATGTATAACTACCAAAATATTGCCGCAACCATTGCTAATAAAGGCTTTGCTACCGTAGAAGCTGTATGTAGTAGCAATGAAATTGATAGCTTATTACAAGTACTTGCGCAAATAAATAGCCATAAAGCTAATTTTAAAAAAACAACCAATTTATTTGCCATAAGGCAGTTTTTAAAAGAAGTGCCAACTGCTATACCATTAATATTTACACCCACACTTACAACCATTATTAGTGAGGTTTTTGGTAACAATTATTTTGTAGTAAAGTCTATTTATTTTGATAAACCTTCGGCTTCAAATTGGTTTGTAGCTTACCATCAAGATTTAACCATTTCGGTAGATAAAAAACGAGAGATACAAGGCTTTAGCCCTTATACAGTTAAGCAAAACCAATTTGCGGTACAACCACCGCTAATTATTTTAGAAGATAACTTTACCATACGCATTCATTTAGACGATACCGATGCCAATAATGGTGCATTAAAAGTGATTGCACAATCGCACTTAAAAGGTATTTATAAGGCCCAAACTATTAATTGGGCCAAAGAAACCGAAGTAATATGCCCTGTAAAAAAAGGCGGCATTATGCTTATGAAACCGTTGCTATTACACGCTTCTAACAAAACTACCAACCAAGCACAAAGACGTGTAATTCATGTAGAATTTAGTAGAATTGAATTGCCCGAAGGCCTAAACTGGTCCGAAAGATTAAACTATACAACTAACGCCTAATAGTTACGCTAGTTCCTACAGGCAGCACGTTAAACAACTTATTAATGTACTCGTTTTTAGTGCTTACGCAACCCATTGTCCAATTTTGATACAGATCTACAGCAAACTCCTCGTGTGGCCATGTACCATGAATACCAATTGAGCCGCCTATTTTAGCATTGGCAGGAATAATGCCTTGTGCTTTGCGTTCATTAAATTTTTGATAGCTTTCTGCGTTTGGATAATCGATAGATAAGAATCTTTCCCACTTAGCATGTGGGCGTTTTGCTAAAATATGAAAAGTACCTTCTGGTGTTTTTCTATCGCCTTCTACCATTTTATCGCCTAAATCTTTACTGCCAAATACCACAGGATACGTAACCAGCCAATTATTAGCCGCATCGTACACTTTTAATTCGTAATCGCTTTTATCTACAATTACATAAAAATCATCTTTACCTACAGCACCAAAATGCTTAAACGAGGTGGTGGCTGCCAAAATAACTAGCAATAAGGCAAAATTGCGCAGAGACTTCATTCGGGGGAATTATTTTGTAATTAATAACGTGAATTTCGGTAAAAGATTATTTGCAGTTTGTTAATTTTTTAGATTTTAAACGATTCTTGCCCTCGATAATTCAAAATTAGGGCTTATGCCACCTTAAAAGCATTGCTATTGCTAAAAAGTTGATAGTGGCTTGCAAACAGGGGGGCTTTTTCTTTTGGGTATTTTTTGGTTGAGCCAACCCCTACATAACACAAGCCCAGCCTCTACTTCACTATTATGTTTACTTGCAGCAAAATTGAGAAAGTGTGGCACAATAGCCACCCTTATTGTGAAATTTATGTTGGGTAAGCGTGCTTGGAAAAGGTGAATTAAGAAGTATTTAAAATTAAGTAACTAATTTTTTTTGGAGATATTTATGGGTTCGCATATTTTTGTGTTAGCTGCCACCTTGTTGGACAACTTCTAAAATTTCAATATTATTAATTTAAATAAACACTTTACTTAATGGACTTCAAAGACGAAATCAAACAATTTGGAGATAGAGTTGAAAAACTAAAATCACAAATCACTACAGAAGAAGCAACAAAAAATGCTTTCATCATGCCATTCATCAAAGCGTTAGGTTATGACGTTTTTGACCCTCTTGAAGTAGTTCCCGAATATGTTGCAGACATTGGCATTAAGAAAGGCGAGAAAGTTGACTATGCAATTTTAAAAGAGGGACACCCAACAATTTTAGTTGAGTGTAAACATTGGGGAGAAAATTTGGACGTTCATAATTCTCAGCTTTTTCGCTACTTTCATACGACAAAAGCAAAGTTTGGACTTTTATCAAACGGCATCATTTACAGGTTTTACACGGACTTGGTTGAGAAAAATAAAATGGACGAAAAACCATTTTTAGAATTTAATGTAACCGACATTAAAGACAATCAAATTGAAGAGTTAAAGAAATTTCATAAATCATATTTTGACGTTGACAATATTGTAAACACAGCTAGCGAACTAAAATATATGAACGAACTTAAAACGTTCATCAATATTGAATTTCAAAATCCAACAGATGGTTTTGTTAGGCATTTTGCAAAGCAAGCTTATCCAGGAGTTTTGACAGCAAAACTAATGGAGCAGTTCACTGCTTTGACAAAAAAATCAATTCAACAATACATCAATGACTTGATTACTGAACGTTTGAAATCTGCATTAAAGAAAGAAAACGACGACGAAAAAGCAACAGAACAAGAATCAGTTTTAGCAAACACAGCGACAGAAAGTAAAGTTGAGACAACAGCAGACGAATTAGAAGGATTTATGATTGTAAAAGCAATCTTACGACAAAAAATAAGTTCAAGTAGAATTGCATACAGAGACGCACAATCTTACTTTGCCATTTTACTTGACGACAATAATCGTAAGACAATTTGCAGACTTTACTTAAACAGCAACAAGAAATATTTTGCATTTATTGACGACCAAAAGAAAGAAGTTAAAAACGAAATAACGGCACTTGACGACATTTTCAATTTTGCAGAAACATTACATAATGTTGTAGCAACTTATGACACAGCCGACAAAAAAGGCGGCAGCTAACATGGGGTTTTGTGCTAGTTGGGCTTTACGGAATAACAATGAACTTATGTAATGCTATTTGGCTTTTGTTCGGGCTTGACAAGCAACTTTCAACTTTTGTTCTTAACTTCAACTTTATATTTTCAATCGGCAGCGGTTACGGGCAGACGGAACTCGAAGACCCCACCAACGCCAAACCCTAGCGTTGGTGGTCATTGTCAAGCGACATTCAAACAACGACAAAGAGCCTCAAAAAATGAAACAAATATTTATCAATCTACCAGTAAAAGATCTGCAAGCATCAATGGGCTTTTACAAACACCTAGGCTTTGTAGTTAATCCGTTGTTTACTTTTGATGACCAAAAATGTATGGTTTGGAGTGAACAAATATATCTGATGCTGCAGGCTCAGGAAATGTTCAAATTAGGGAACAAAAAAAACATTGCTGACCCAAAGGAAAATACTATTGCAACTTTCACTCTTCCTGTAGAAAGCCTTGACAAGGTTAATGAAATTATAGAAAATGGTATAAAAGCAGGAGGGACGGAATCAACACCTATGCTTGATGAAGGGTTTATGCAAGTAAGAAATATTGAAGATTTAGATGGGCATAACTGGGGCATAATATACCTGAACATTGACAAATTTAAACAGATGACTGGAAAGCAATAAACTAAACTGACAGCATAACAACGAACCGCTAACATGGGGTTTGCCGCAAGTGTGGCTAGACGGAAGAACAATCGGCAGTTTTGCAAAGCCCAACTTCGGTCTGGGCAGGACAAGCAATTTTGATCATCAAATCCTAACTTCAACAAAGCAATTTTAATCATCAGTGGTACCGGCTGACGGAATTTTAATCCCACACCCAAAGCAAGCCCTAATTGTTGGTGGCAAGCTTATTGACATTGCATAATCTTAACCAAAAAAATGAACTCACTATTACTTAAAAGACCCATTGCCTATTTTATTGACTTTATGATAGTATGGTGTGCTTGTGTTCTGCCGCAACTTATAGCTTACTGGCTTTTTAATGGGGTGCCTTTTAAATATTTTTACCAGCCTTATCATATTTATTTTTGGGTTTTATTGACAGTTTCACTTCCTATTTGGCTATATTTTATTTTACAAGAAATGTCAATTAAGCAATCTACAATTGGAAAAAGGTTTATGCATTTAAAGGTGACAGATAACGATAATTTAAGAATTAGTAAAAAGAAATCTTTTGTTAGAACATTTGTGAAATTATTGCCTTGGGAGATTACTCATATAGGACTAATACCCATTTATTTTTCCAAACACCCACAGTCAAATATTGGCTTGTACTTAGCAAATGGACTTATTCTAATTTTTATAATTTACTTTATAATAAAAAAAGGTAAAATAGCAATACACGATGTTCTGTCAAATACAAGAGTAGTTTTAAAAGTTTGAGAAAGCCTTCAGCCAACATTGGTATTGCTGCAAGCAGGGCTTCACGTTGAAACTTCGGCTGATTGCATCGCTGTACTTTGGTTCAGGCCTTGCCAAACAAAGCCAAACTTTAGTGCTTATCATCAACTTTTATTAACTTTACTCAGCAGCGGTTCCAGGCAGCCAAAATTCTATTTCACAACTCACACAAAGCCGTGCCCGTTGTGTGTCTGTATAATTCTGAAATAGCTTCACTCTTAAACAGGGATGAGTCAATCAAAATCAGGATTTTAAAAGCATATTTTATCCCTGCTTATTATCAAAAAAGAGTCAACCAAAATTAGAACGAGCCAAATGTTCCTCAACCATAACCATTACCCAATGCCACTCTCAAACGCTTCACACATCGAGGCACTTTCGCAATGTACACAAGCCAACGCAGCAAAACAATCTTTGCAAAAGAGCCTTAATCCCTCGCTTCTGCCAGCACCTGTATTTCAATTGGAAATTTTGAGTAATATCTCAACAACTAAAACACCCAAAAACAAGCCCATCCACCACGCACAAAAATTTAACTCAAATAAATAACTCAAAATTTGAAAACAAATGGCAAAGAAATTTTTTGAACGATTAAAACGAATAGACAGTTTAATTCAAAAAAAAGCAACAGGAAATCCAGTAGACTTAGCTCGAAGATTAGAAATATCAGAAAGCACACTTTATGAATTTCTTGCTCTAATGAGAAGTTTTGGGGCTCCAATAAAATACGATAAAGAAAAGAATACCTATTATTATACTGAAATTGGAAACTTTAACATTTTTTTTGAAAAAAAATAGTCACTCCGATTATATCGGAGTGACCTGTAGTAATTTTACACTGTGGATGTGATTTTAGTTAGTGCACAATTAAAAATATAAGCACAAATTAAGTAGCTACTAATTGCGAGTTTTGTTTATCACTCAAAGAAAAAAAATGAATAGTGAAGTTAGCAAAGTTTATTAAACCATGAAACAGTTAATATTTTCTTTAGCATTTATGCTAATCGGTTTGTTTGCTTTTGCAAACACAGGTTCAAATGAAATTAGTAGCAAATTATTAGCTACTAAAATTGAAATCGTTGAAGATAAAGTAGCAGAAAAAAATAAAGCTGCTGAATGTATTCACGTATCATTATCATGTGGTGTCGAATATGACATTTGCAAATTCAAAGGGACCTTAACCCAATTAATTAATTCTGTTTTAAACTCAAACAATAATGTTTGCGGTACACATTTTAACATGCTTTAATTAATTTATTTAAGTAGTGGGGTTGAGAGAATTCATTCAATCCCACTATATTTTTAATTAACAATATGAAGATTATGAATAGGTTAACAATAATTATCATTCTAATTTTTTTGTTTGAAAAAGGTTATTCACAAAGTTTCGAAATTTTAAGTAAAGCAGAATATGAAGTAACGATTCAGCCTGACTCAACAGACATAAACTCTAAATCCAAATTAGAAAAATTTTCGTTATATATAGGTAAGAATCAATCACTTTTTATTAGCAATAATAGATTTAAACTCGACTCAATTATTTATAGCACTAATTCTACCAAAGATTTAGCTTTACTGATGAGTATGTCTCAAAGTTCATCGAATAAAAGAATTATTAAAGATAATATTTTAAATAAAATTATTACTTATGACGAAATAAGTCAAAATCTATATAAAATTGTGTCTGATGATAAAAATTTTAATTGGAAAATTGAAAAAGATACAATCAATAAAGATGGAAATATACTAAGAAAAGCTACTACAAAATTCAAGGGAAGGAATTATATTGCATGGTTCAATTATGAGATTCCAATTACAGATGGTCCTTATAAATTTAATGGACTTCCGGGTTTAATATTTGAATTATATGATGAAAAGAAATATTTTTTATTTAGTTTAACGAGCTTTAAAAACACAAACAAATACAATATAGATTTTAAATATGACAATGAATTTAAAATTATAACAAATAAAGAGTTTTTAAATATTCAAAATGAATACTACGATAATCCCATACCATATATGGAAAGTGAGGGAGCAGTTTTTAATGAAGAAACAAAAAGAATAATTAGAAACAGATTTAAAGAGAGAAAGTTAAAAAATAATAACCCTATTGAACTAATAGACTAAATTAAAAATGTGTTATTTATAATAACTCTTATAATTAATGCTATTTACCTCGCTGGTTGCTATTTGT
>JASGCX010000014.1:38993-62066 GCA_030053925.1 Flavobacterium sp. | reverse complement strand
TTTTCGGCAAACGAGATTGGCGTAAACAGATTGCTTCGTGCCTCGCAATGACGTTGATGAGATTTAAAACACTTTTAGTTCATCCTTACTAAACTCAAATTTATATTGATGATGATTTTAAAATTACTTTTTTCGCCGCTGTTGGTGTTGCTTTCACCAACAGTATTATTTGTTGTTGGCAAGGAAGCCAACAACGGCTGAAACAGATTGCTTCGTGCCTCGCAATGACGTTGATGAGATTTAAAACACTTTTAGTTCATCCTTACTAAACTCAAATTTATATTGATGATGATTTTAAAATTACTTTTTCGCTAAGTTCATTGTTCATTCTTGATGCCACTTTGATGCAATCTAACGTCATTGCGAGGCGTTGCGCAGAATGAAGCAATCTGCACTGTCATATTCCTCCAACATTCTCTACACCGGATCCACATCTATCACCACCGCTACACTAGCATATTTGCGTTCACTTTTTATGATGGCTATTTGCTGTTTTATTTCTCGTTTACATTGGTTTATCAGTTGGGTGCTTTTGGGTAGTTTAATTAGTATTTCCCAAAGGTATTGGTTGCGTATTCTATCTACAGGTGGCTGTGCTGGGCCGTTTAGGTAGGGTTTAAAGTTTACCTCTAAACCTTTTAATAAAATATTGGCGGCTTCTTCGGCTACATAGCTATCTCTATGCTTTAAAGTAAGCTGTATCATTCTGTAAAAAGGTGGGTATTGATAGTTGCGCCTGCCTTCAATTTCAAACCGATACAACGCTTGGTAATTATGGGCTTGCACATAGCCAAGCACAGGGTGCTGCACATTACTCACCTGAATTAATACATTGCCCTTGCCATCTTTTCTGCCAGCCCTGCCACTCACTTGTTCCATCAACTGAAAAGCCCGTTCGTTTACCCTAAAATCGGTAAAGTTTAAAATGCCATCACCATCAATAATGCCTACTAGGTTTACGTGTTCAAAGTCAAGCCCCTTTACCACCATTTGAGTGCCCACCAAAATATCTATGCGTTGCTGTTCAAATAGTTTTATCATGGTGTCATGGTCGTTTTTACCTTTTACGGTATCTAAATCCATGCGGGCCACTTTGGCATTTGGAAAAGCCTCTGCCACTAGTTCTTCTAGCTTTTCGGTACCAAAATTCTTTTGTATAAAATTATGGCTACCACAGGCTGCGCAAGTGTGCAACACAGGGTAAGTAGTGCCGCAGTAATGGCAGCTTAATTTGTTTTTGGCTTTGTGGTAGGTAAGTGTTACATCGCAATGCTGGCATTGCGGTATCCAACCGCAATTATTACAAATCATATAAGGGCTATAGCCACGCCTGTTTTGAAACAATATCACCTGCTTTTGCTGGCTTAATGATAACTCAACAGCACTCAACATTTGTGGTGATAAGGCAATTTTATTTTTATCTTTTGTGGCTAGCTTTTTTAAATCTACCAAGTTAATGGTGGGTAAATCTACATTGCCAAAACGCTCTGTTAGTGTTACCAAACCGTACTTGTGTTGCATACAATTGTAGTAGCTTTCAATAGATGGTGTGGCACTGCCAAGCAATACTTTGGCATTAAACAAACTAGCGTAATAAACCGCCGCATCACGTGCATGATAGCGTGGTGCAGGGTCTTGTTGTTTAAAGCTAGCATCGTGTTCTTCATCTACCACAATTAAACCCAAATTAAAGAAAGGTAAAAACAAACTGCTTCTTGCACCAAGCACTACTTTTATTTGTCCCTTCTTTACTTTATTCCAAATTTCTACACGCTCGTTTGGGTTAAATTTTGAGTGGTAAATAGCAATATTGCCACCAAAATGCACCTGCAATCTGCGGATGATTTGTGAGGTTAAAGCTATCTCTGGCAGCATGTACAATACTTGCTTGCCTTGCTGCATGTATTGCTCTATTAGCTTTACATAAATTTGTGTTTTACCACTTGCAGTTACACCATGTAGTAAGCAAACGTTTTTTTCTGTAAGTGCTGTATTTACTGCATTGTAAGCAGTTTGTTGGGCGGCAGATAAGAAAAAGTTTACGGTAATGTTTTTAGGCAAAGCCTTAATGCGATCGGTGGCTTTTTTCTCTGCTATTAGTATGCCTTTTTCTACCAAGCCTTTTAGCTGCGCCGCCAATGCGTTGCTCTTTTTTAGCAATACAGGTTGGGTTACTTCGCCTTCGGTTTTTATTAAGTGTAAGTAGGCAAGCAATAGTTCCATTTGCTTAGGTGCTTTGCCAAAATTATTTAGCAGTTCACTTAGTGCTTCATCGTTATTGTAGGTTGGGTGTAGGTAAATGTAAGTCTCGGTTTTAGACTTGTATTTATCCCTTAATTCTTCCCATACGTAGCAAATTTGCTTGTCAATTAATTTTTTAATAATGGGGTAAACATGCGACGAATCGAGTAGTTGTTGTACCTCGCTTAGGCGCAATTCTTTTTTTAGTTCTAGTGCTTGTGCTACTATAAATTCTTCATCGGTAAATGATGAGCCATCGTTTAAATCGTAGCCATTTTCTTCGTTCCAAATTAAAATACTTTCGCTAGATAATTTTAGGTTGCTAGGTACAGCCGCTTGCATTACTTCGCCCTCGCTGCACATGTAATATTGGCTCATCCATTGCCATAGCTTTAGTTGATTTTCGTACACCAAAGGCTCATCGTCTAATACGTTTAACAGCTCTTTGGGCTCAAATGCGGCGGGCTTTTGCAGCGATATGGATTTTACAATACCTGCATACTTTTTATTTCGTAAATCAACTTCTATACGTACACCTATTGCTATGGCTTTTTCCAAATGTTTTGGCACTGCCCAAGTATAAGTGGTAGGTAATGCTAGTGGAATAATTACTTCGCAATACAAGCCCCCAACCCCTGAAGGCGAGTTAGAAAACAGATGATTATTTGAATTTTGTATAAGCATTTTGAAGTTGCTAAGATAGATTGAAACAAGCCCCAAACCTTTGAAGGGGAGTAAGAAACCAATCTAAATTTTTAAATGGCACAATTAGTACCAAGCCAAAACAATTTAGATGCCTTTGCCCCAAACTAATTTAATAATTTGCCCTTTGGTTTAAACAACCTATCAATAAAGCCGCTTATAAACGCTTTCATTCCAATCAGTTTAATAGGCAATAGCAATTAACTTCGCCGTCATTTATAAGCAGTAATTATGACATTTGAAGCATTAGTACAAAACCACTCAGCCGAATTAATAGAGCGTTTATTAACCGAAGTTTTAGGCAATAGCCATGTAGAAATTCGTTTCGATTATCAATACCAAGATCAATGGGCCGTTGTTTCTATGCACCAATATGAAGAAGATAAAGAACTCTCTATCCGTTTACATCTCAATAAGCAGTTTAACTTGGTATTTGGGTATTATGATGATGAGGATGAGTTTTTTGAAATCATCAAACCATTATCGGCCGAGGAAGTAGAAAGTATTCCAGAAAAGCTAAGAATATTGATGAATAAAGTAGTAACTGATGAGCAAGGTATTCGTTTGGCTTCTAGTTTAATAAGTAAGTAGCGGCAGTAAAACTTTTTTGCTGCTGTATGATATAATTACGTAAGTGTAAGCTACAATTTTGTTGGTGTAACACTTAATTTATTGAGTGTACGATGTAGTTGTTGCTTAATGGTTTTTGATGTATCTAATAATTTTTAGAACGCAGTAAGAACTATATTTGACTATCAAAAAAAGTAAATAGTTATGGGAGTTATTTATGCAGAAATAACCTTGATAAACGCTATTAATTTAGAAATGGCAAGGCGCCATATTATTGGTGAAGAAGAAGTAAAACGCATTACTGTAAACATGCTAGTAGATACTGGCAGTGTGTACATGTGCATTAACGAGAATGTGCAAGCACAATTGCAATTATCGGTAGTGGAAAAGCGTAAAGGCCAATTAGCCGATGGTAGAATAGTTGAGTACGACATTGTTGGACCTATAGAAGTACGTTTTAAAAATAGGCGTTGTGTGGTAGATGCAATGGTATTGCCAGGCGATAATGAATTGCTTTTAGGTGCCATCCCTTTAGAAGATATGGATGTGTTAATTCATCCTTACAGACAAGAGTTAATTGTAAATCCAGAGCATCCTTATTTTGCACAAATGAAGTTGAAATAACCTGCTAGTTATTTCTATACTTTAATAATGCAGCTTCCATGGCTTCGTAGGTAAGTTGCTTTAGCTTTTGTACATCACTTTTAGTATAGCCGTTTACACTTAGTTCAGCCAAATACACCACTCTGCTTATGCCAGGTGTTAAGCTAAAAATATCGTATTGATTTAACCTTTCGTTGGTATCTACAAATAGTAGGGGCTTAATGGGTGTTTGTGTTTCAATAGCTAGGCGAAAAGCACCATCAAAAAATTCTTTTAATGGCTTACCGGTTTCGTTAAATGTACCTTCTGGAAAAAGAAAAATAGAAATGCCATGTGTTAAGGCTGCTTTTAAGGCTCTAAAACTCTTGGCTCGCCTTTCGGGGCTACTTCTGTCTACTAAAATGACCGCTGCTCTGTAAATCCAACCAAACACTGGATATTTTACCATTTCGTATTTGCCCAAAACCCTATAAGGTTGGTTTAAACTAATTACTGCTGGCGGTACATCCATATAAGAAATATGGTTGGCTACAAAAATATATTGCCTTGTTGCGTCATGCGGGGCTTCATAAATATCTTGATGCTTTATGCCAATAAAAAAGTACCAAACCTTTGACCATAATTTGCAAATACGATAGATAAAATTGCCACCTTTAATTTTACCGCCCAATAAGCTAAGTAACACAAAAGGCAATGCAACAAACATGATGCAGATGAATATCAGCAGGGCGTAAATACAGTAAGTAATCTGTAGTAATCTTTTTAAAAACTTCATTATAATAAGGCGATTCGTATTACACGAATATAAAGTTAAATTTATAGCAAAGTGCTGTACACAAAATAATTTTCAGGAAATGGTAATTGCGGTTTTGCATCTTTTGAAAATAAACCAAATACGGTACTGCCGCTACCAGTCATTGCACTATAAACTGCGCCTTGTTGATAGAGTTGATGAATAGCTTTGCCAATAGCAGGGTATTGTTGTATAGCAGGTTTTTGAAAGTCGTTTACCAATACATTTTTCCAAGTTTCAATTGGCTGACCAATGATGTGTTGAATAGAAATTGTAGGTATTTGAGGCGTGATATTGCTGAAAGCCCAGCCTGTACCAATATGAATTTTTGGATTCACAAGTACCAATTGGTAGTTAGATAAATCTAAATTAATTGGCTGCATTATTTCGCCTCTACTTGTGGCAAAGCAAGGTTTGTTAATAATGAAAAAAGGGCAATCGCTACCAAGCTGTAATGCGTAGGCAATTAGTTGCTTTGTAGTAAGTTGTAGTTGAAATGTATTGTTTAATAATTGCAGTGCAAAAGCACCATCAGCACTACCGCCACCCAAACCTGCACCCATTGGTATTACTTTGTGTAAGTGCATTTTTACAGTGGGTAAATCTGGTAAATCTTGCTTGAGCAATTGGTAAGCTTTTACACACAAATTATCACTTTCTGCACCGTTAATTGGTAGGCCTGTAGAGGTGAAGTTGACCGCTGACCGTTGACCATCGACCGTTGTCCGTTGACCATCGACCGTTGACCGTGGACCATCGACCGTTGTCCGTGGACTGTGGACCGTTGACCGTTGACCATCGACCGTTGACCGTTGACCATCGACCGTTGTCCGTGGACTGTGGACCGTTGACCGTGGACTGTGGACCGTTGACCGTTGACCATCGACCGTTGACCGTGGACCATCGACCATCGACCATCGACCAATTATTTCTAACGCATCTGTTAATGGTACAGCAAAAAATACAGTTTCTAAATCGTGGTAGCCATCGTTACGCTTACCAATAATGTTTAAGCCGAGGTTTATTTTACAATTTGGAAAAGCAACCATACGTGTTTGAACTGGGGTTTTGTATGATTTTAAGGATGATTAAACATCATACAATTAGTTACTAAATCATAGAAAATTATTGAACCAAGAAAATCAGCGGTTACTATTTTCTTTTATTAATCTCATCTCTAATAGCTATGGCTTTAATATAATCTTCATTTTCCAAAACTTCGTTTAATAAGTTTTGTAAACCATCAATACTCATAGCGCTTAAATCTTCTCTACCCGAGCCACTTTCTTTTACACCAACAGCTTCGCCTTTTTTCTTTTTAGCAGTATTATCTTCCATCAAAATACCAGCACTTTCTAAAATATGCTCGTAAGTGTACACAGGGCAGGCAAAACGTACAGCAAGTGCCAACGCATCGCTAGTGCGGCTGTCAATTTCTACGGTATCGTTTTCGGTAAAGCATACCAATTTTGAGTAAAAAATACCTTCTTGTAAATCGCTAATTACTATTTCTTGTAGCTCTACATTAAATGCGTTCATGAAGTTTTTCATCAAATCATGTGTTAATGGGCGGCTTGGTTGCATGTGCTCCAATGCAACGGCAATAGCTTGCGCTTCAAAGCCACCTATCACTATTGGTAAGCGACGTAAACCATTTACCTCACCAAGCACTACAGCATAAGAATGTGTTTGTGTAATGCTGTGTGAAAGTGCTACAATTTCCAATTCAATCTTCTTCATAATCTCTAACCAGTAATTTGTAAAAAAACATACAATGCGCAACAAAAATAAGGTCTATTTGCATTGGTATTGCACTTAGTAGCGTTGCTGTGAACAATCTATTTAATACTATTTTTTATAAACTGATAAATGAAAATGCTTTATTCAACCCAATCACGCAAATCATCAATTACCTTTGCCGCTTAGTAAAGCAAAAAGTAGAAAAGATTATGAAGTACCAAGTAGGTGACGAAATTATTGTATTGCATAGCAACGAAGAAGGTAGAGTAGTAGAAATAATGAACGATAAAATGGTGATGATTGATGTACGTGGGGTAAAGTTTCCTGCCTATATGGATCAAATTGACTTTCCTTATTTCTACCGTTTTAGCAAAAAAAAGTTGGTAGAAGAACCTAAAAAAGCAAAAATATTTGTAGATAATATACCTAAAGAAAAGCCACTGCCAAATGCTATTAAAGTATCTGAAGGTGTGTGGCTTGCGCTAATACCAAAGTTTTCGTTGGATGATTTTAATGATGAAGTGGTAGAATTGCTAAAAGTATATTTGGTAAATAAAACTAATAAAGGCTACAAGTTTACTTATAATCAACAGTTTTTGGGGCAAACTAATTTTACTTTGCAAAACGAAGTAATGGCCTTTCACGATTTTTACCTACACGATATACAATTTGAAGATGTAAACGATAGCCCAAGTTTTTACATTGATTTTTCGTTGCTTTTACCCGAAAAAAAGAAAGCACCGCATTTTGAAACATCGGTAAAAATTAAACCTAAGCAACTGTTTCAGCGTATAGAACAAATGAAGGATAATAACCAACCAACAGTATCTTACAAGTTGTTTGACGATTACCCCGAAAGGGCTTTTGAAGAAGATAAATTTGAAATGAGCAGCCTTGTAACTAAAGGTTACAAAGTGTATCAAGCAAGCCAAATACGCCAAAACCTTGAGCCAGCAAGAAGTGTGATAGACTTACACATAGAAAAGTTGAGCAATAATTGGGAAAGAATGAGCAGCTTTGAAATTTTATCTATTCAGCTAAAAGAATTTGAAAAGTGGTACGACCTAGCTTTGGCCCACAGACAAGCAAGTTTAATTGTTATTCATGGTGTGGGCAAAGGAAAATTGAAAGATGAAATTCACGATATATTAAAAACTAAACCTGACGTAAAAAGCTTTGTTAATCAATACGATATCCGTTTTGGCTACGGTGCAACCGAGATATTTTTTGCGCTTTAATACCATACACCAAAAAGCAAAGGAGGTTTTCCCAAAAAGCAAAGGAGGTTTCTCCCAAAAGCAAAGGAGGTTTTCCCCAAAAGCAAAGGAGGTTTTTCCCAAAAGCAACGGACGTTTCTCCAAAAAGTAAATTAGGCTTTAGTGCCGATAAAATTATTAATCTATTCTAACAATCATATAAAGGGTTATTTAGCTAAGTTATTGCCCTAAGCAATACTTCTACTTAAATTCTGCCTCATATAATTTAAAACCATCACCTTACCTATAATTAGCTTTACTAGCTAACTTCGCCCCGCTACAAGCCCGAACTATCGTTTCGAATTAATTTCGGGAAGGAAAGTCTGGACAGTATAGGGCAACCTACCGGTGAATAGCCGGCTTTTGCGCAAGCAAAAAGAGAAAGTGCCACAGAAAATAACTGTCACGAAACACTTGTGTTTCGTGATGAGGGTGAAAATGTAGGGTAAGAGCCTACAACACTTGGTAGTAATATTAAGTGTGGGTAAACCTTAGGTACTGTAATGCCACGTATAGATGCGTTTGAGAGCGGCTCGTTCAATGTATCAGGGTAGGCAGCAACAGGTAAGCAGTAATGCTTATCGTAGATAAATGATAGTGTAAAAACAGAATCCGGCTTATGAGGTTTGTAGCTTTTTTTAATAATCACCTATTGTAATATGCGTTTGTTTTTTTTTATTCTTTTACTAGCTAATAGTTTTTTGGTATTTGCGCAGCAAAAAATAAAAGGTGTGGTGCGTGATAATGAAACCAATCAACCAATACCAGGGGCTGTTATTATTTACAATAACCAAAAAATTACTAGTAATAAATACGGTGTATTTGAGTTGCTATTTGTGCAGGGCAAAACAAAGTTTGATGTAATAAGCAATGGCTATTTAGTAAAAGAAGTATTGCTTGGCGGTAAAAATGATGTGCTGCTTGTATTTTTAGAACCATCTAATATTTTGATGAATGAAATACAGGTAATTGGTTTATCTACACAACGTAAAACACTTAATTCACCTGGTTCTATAGGTACAATTACGCCTAGAGATTTTGACCGCCACAATGGCGTATTGCTACACAATACACTTAATTTATTGCCCGGTGTGCGTATGGAATTACGTACAGTAGCTGGCGGTGGCCGTGTAGTAATGCGTGGCTACGGAAACCAAACTAATACTAACAATGGTATAGGCTACAAAGCTTACCTAAACGAAATTCCTTTAACAGATGCAGATGGCTCTACAACACTTGACGACATTGACTTTGATAATCTTGGTAGGGTAGAGGTTTTTAAAGGTCCTTCGTCTAGTATTTATGGTACAGGTATAGCTGGTGTAATTACTATGTTCAATCAAAAAGCATCACAAGGCACTACAATTTTACAGTCGTATCTTACTGGTTCCCATGGTTTAAAACGCACCAATACTACTTTTGGTGTTGGTACCGATAAAACAAATATGCTTATTAACTATGGCCACCAAGAATTAGATGGCTTTAGAATGCACCATCGCTCGGTAAAAGATTTCTTAAGCATTAATTCTGATATTTTTAACGATGAGCAACGCAGTTTTTTTGTATATGCTAGCTATTCTAAAACACGAGATTTATTAGCCGGACAGCTTGATAGTCTTAATTTTTTAAACCATCCCGATAGTGCCGATGCCGATTATATTAAAAATAATGCCTTGGTAGATATTGAAAGCGCAAGAATAAGCTTGGCGCAAGAGTATAAATTTTCTGATAATTTTAATAACAGAACAAGTGTGTTTGTAACTTCACAAACCATCAATAATCCTCTAAATAATTCGCTTACTAAAACCAGTAAAAATAAATTTGGGGCACGTACAGCATTTACATTAAGCACACATTTTGGGGCAAAGCCTGCACGATTAAGTTTTGGTGGCGAAGTGTTTAAAAATGTTAACTATCAAAAAACGTATAACCAAACGGCAGGTGTACTTGGTACCCTTACCAGCGATTACGAATTAAAACCAATTATGTGGAGTACTTTTGCCCAGCTTGAATTACAAATAGATGATAAAACCACTGTTACAGGAGGTATAAGTAGCAACTATATTGAGTATGATATTACAGATATGCGTGCTGCTACAAGCACTTATAAAAACAATACTGGTAAAAAAAAATTTAAACCCATCATCACCCCTCGTGTAGTTTTAGCACACAAGTTTAGCGAAAACAACCTCACCTACATTAGCTATGGCGATGGTTATTCGCCACCAAATTTTAACCAGGTTTTAATTACACAGTTGGGCAAAATAAATGAAGATGTACAGCCCGAACGTGGTGGTAATTTTGAACTTGGTACCAAAGGCAATGCGTTTAATAAATCGCTTACTTACGAACTATCTTTTTTTACCGTAGAAATTGCTGATAAGCTTGTGGGGCAAAGCTTTGTGGCTGCTAATGGCGTACCACCTTATACCATTACTACCAATGCTGGCACGGTGCGTAATAATGGCTTTGAGGTAGCCGTTAACTACGCATTAATGCCTAAAAATGGCATCATCAGTTTGTTTCGCCCCTTCTTAACTTACTCTTACTACGATTGTAAAAATGGTGACTATAAAAGCGATAATAACAACAATTTTTTTACAAAAAACTACTCTGGTTTAAAGGTTACAGGTGTAGCACCTAACTTACTTAATATTGGGTTTGATATAGAAACCAAGCATGGTATTTACTTAAATGCTACCAATATGTTTACCGATAGAATGCCCATTACACTTGACAACAGCAGGTATTCGTTAGCATACAATTTATTAAATGCCAAGCTAGGCTGGCGCAATATGGCCGCAGGTGTTAAACCTAAAAAATGGGGCTTCGATGTGTACGCAGGCCTCGACAATATTTTAGGTCAGCACTACTCGCAGTTTACCTTCTTAAACGTTATTGCCACTACAGGTCAGTTACCCAAAGTGTACAATCCGGGCTCGCCTTATACCACTTACTACATGGGGTTAAGTTTACGCTATCTGTTTAAGTAGTTTTTGTTACCAACGGCAGTGCTACTAGTTAGCTACAGTTGCAAGTTTATAGAGGGTGTACAAAGTACCACTTACGCTCAATTAGCCTAAAGCTGCAACAATGGCATTATACGTTGCATCGTTGCTAAAAGTTTGTGGTATAAAGGGCTTACCAATAATAGTTTCGTATAATTCTATATAGCGCTTGCTAATGGTATTAATCCATTCTTCACTCATAAACGGTACAGTTTGGCCTTCTTTACCCATAAAATTATTAGCAATCAACCATTCACGTACAAACTCTTTGCTCAATTGTTTTTGTTTTTCGCCAGCGGCTTGTTTTTCCTCAAATCCATCGGCATAAAAATATCTACTACTGTCAGGTGTGTGTATTTCATCCATTAAGTAAATGGTATCGCCTATTTTACCAAACTCATATTTTGTATCTACTAGTATTAAGCCTTGTTTAGCAGCCAACATTTTACCAAAATCAAATAACTCCAAAGCATATTTTTCTAAAACCGCCCAGTCAGTTGCACTTGCCAAGCCTCCAGCAATAATATCATCTTTGCTAATGTCTTCATCGTGTCCTTCGCTAGCTTTAGTGCTAGGCGTAATAATTGGTGTTGCAAAAAAATCATTTTCTTTCATGCCTTTGGGCATTGTAACACCACATAATTTTCTGCCACCGGCGTTGTAAGTACGCCACGCATGGCCAGTAAGATTGCCACGTACTACCATTTCTATTTTAAATGGCTCGCAACGCTTGCCTATACTTACGTTTGGCGCAGGTGTAGTTTGTAACCAATTTGGGCAAATGTGCTTAGTGGCTTCAAGCATGTAAGCAGCAATTTGGGTAAGCACTTGCCCTTTGTAAGGTATTGGGCTTGGTAAAATAACATCAAATGCCGAAATGCGATTACTTGCAATCATCACTAAAGTATTGCTACCTATACTGTACACATCACGTACTTTACCCTTGTAATAGTTGGTTTGTTGTGGAAATTGAAATACTGCCATGCGCCAAAAGTAATGCCTCTAAAATTGCCATTTAATAATGAGTTTAGTTTTTCTTAGCAAGCTGTTATTTTTGTTTAAAAATATTTTTTTATGATTAGCCAAACAAGTATTACTTTGCTAATCAATTACTTTTTCTTTTTTTCATACAAAATTACTATTATGAAACAGCTTCATCGCTTATGTGTTGCACTCGTACTGTTTTGCCTAAGTACTACAGTTGCATTTGCACAATCTTATACTACCGTATCTGGTAGTGTTACAAACAATAAAACCCAGGAGGCTTTATCTGCCGTATCGGTAACTATCAAAGGGGGTACAGCGGGTACTTTTACCGATGATAAGGGCAATTTTAAGTTTACAACTACCCAAAAACCACCATTTACGCTTATTGTTAGTTCGGTGGGTTATGCAAATAAAGAAGTGCTTTTTAGCGGTTCTAGCGTATTGGTTGGGTTAGAAACAAGTTTTGTTTTGGGCGAAGAAGTGGTGGTTTCTGCTTCAAGAGTACCAGAGCGTATTTTAGAGTCGCCAGTGTCTATTGAACGAATTAGTAGTGCCAATATTCGCCAATCGCCTGCAAGTAACTATTACGATATTGTAGGTAATATGAAAGGTGTAGACGTTACTACTTCTAGCTTAACGTTTAAAACAGTAAGTACTCGTGGTTTTAATAGTAGCGGTAACTTACGTTTAAACCAAATTATGGACGGTATGGATAACCAAGCCCCAGGTTTAAACTTTTCTGTTGGTAGCATTATTGGCTTAACAGAATTAGATGTTGATAACGTAGAATTATTAGCAGGTGCAAGTTCTGCATTGTACGGCCCTGGTGGTATGAATGGTACATTGTTAATTAACAGTAAAAATCCATTCAAATACCAAGGTTTAAGTTTTCAAATTAAAACTGGTGTAAACCATGTTGATAGCAAACAAAGAGACCGTGCCCCTTTTCACGATTGGAACCTTCGTTGGGCGCAAAAATTATCAGAAAAATGGGCATTTAAAATAGGTGCTTCATTTACACAAGCTGTTGATTGGTTGGGTAACGATAATAGAAATTTTAAAACAGCCGCTCTTGGAGAAAGAACTAATGGTTATGTAATTCCTGGTGGCAGATCCGATTCCGCAGCATACGATGGTGTGAATGTATATGGTGATGAAACTGTTGCAAATTTGGGTCCAGTAATTGGCAATGTTTCAAGAACGGGTTATAATGAGAAAGATGTAGTAAGCCCATTAACTGTAAACGTAAAATTAACTGGTGCTTTGCATTATAAAATTACTAATAACTTAGAAGCATCTTTAACTGCTAACTATGGTATTGGTAATACTGTTTACACTGGTTTAGGTAGATATTCAATAAAAAACTTTAGAATTGGGCAATACAAGTTGGAGTTGAAATCTAAAAACTGGTATGTACGTGCCTATACTACCCAAGAAGATGCTGGCGATAGTTACAATGCTTCTGCCGCTACACAGTACTTTAATGAAGCTGTAAAGCTTAGCGCAATTAGAAATAATACTGGAGCAATTATAGGCGGTTGGTTTGCCGAATATGCACAAGCGTATTCAACCAGCAGATCGGGTGGTGCTTCTGATGTTGCTGCACACGCTGCAGCAAGAACTACTGTAGATGCTGGTAGACCAACTGGTAATTTGTTAGATAATGCCACTTTTAACAAAGTAATTAGTACCCCAATATCTAAGGGTGGTGGTTTATTTGTAGATAAAACTGCATTGTACATGTACGAAGGTCAATACAATTTAACAAATGCTTTAGGTCTTGCAAAAAGCGGTACAGAGTTTTTAATTGGCGGTAATTATAAACAATATGTGCTTAATTCTGAAGGTACTTTATTTGCCGATACTGCTGGTAAAATTAACATTGGCGAATACGGTGTTTATGGCCAATTGTCTCAAAAAATGTTTAAAGATGTATTGAAACTAACTGTTTCTGGCCGTTACGATAAGAATGTTAATTTTGCTGGTCGTTTTACGCCACGTGCTTCTGCTGTAATTAAGGTAGCCAATAACCAAAATATTCGTGTATCTTACCAACAAGCTTATCGTTTTCCTTCTACACAAAACCAATGGATTAGATTAGGTGTTGGTACTTCTACATTATTAGGTGGTTTGCAACAATTAAGAAATCATGTATTTGGTAGTGCGCCTGTGTATAATGTAGGCTCAAACACGCCTGCTGTATTTGGTGAATTTAAGCCAGAAACGGCTACTTCTTACGAGGTAGGTTACAAAGGGCTAATGGGTAAAAAATTATTGTTAGATGTATATGCTTACGCAGCTTCTTACGATAATTTTATTAGTGGTACTAACGTTTATCAAATAGTTGCTGGTGCGCCTAAAGTGTATCAAGTGTCTGCTAATAGTACTGGTAAAGTATCTACACGTGGTTATGGTGTGTCACTAGATTATTTATTACCACAAAATTTTACTATTGGTGCTAATTTCTATTCAGATGAAATTTCTGACATACCAACTGGTTTTAATTCTTTCTTCAATACACCCAAATACCGTACTAATATTACGCTAACTAATACTGGTTTTGGTACAGATAAGCGTTTTGGCTTTAGCCTAGTGTACAGATGGCAAGATAGTTTCAAGTACGAAGGCACATTTGGTGCAGGTACTTTACCATCGGTTACAACTTTAGATGGTCAAATAAGCTACAAATTTCCTGCAACAAAATCAATTTTAAAATTTGGTGCAACCAATTTATTAAATAAATACTACACCAATGGTTTTGGTAATGCAGAAGTAGGTGGTTTATACTATTTTAGTTTTGCGTTCAACGTGTTTTAATTAATTATAAACACTGTATATAAAAATCCTTCAGAGAAATCTGAGGGATTTTTTGTTGCAGCAAGTGTAGAAAATAGTATAATAAATAAAATTTTCGTTGATTTTTTTACTGCACAATCCTATATTTTTGCAACTCAATTTTAAAAAGATTATACATGCGTTCAATAGCTTTTAGAGAGGCTTTACGAGAAGCCATGAGTGAGGAAATGCGAAGAGATGAAAGAGTGTTTTTAATGGGTGAAGAAGTTGCCGAGTACAATGGGGCTTACAAAGTAAGCCAAGGTATGTTAGCCGAATTTGGTTCAAAACGTGTGATTGATACACCAATAGCCGAACTAGGTTTTGCTGCAATTGCAGTTGGTGCTGCGCAAAATGGGTTGCTGCCAATTGTAGAATTTATGACTTGGAATTTTGCCGTTTTACCCTTAGACCAAATTTTAAACACAGCATCTAAAATGCTTGCAATGAGTGGCGGTCAAATTGGTTGCCCTATTGTATTTAGAGGTCCTGGAGGAAGTGCAGGTCAGCTTGGTGCACAACACTCAACTGCTTTTGAAGCCTTGTATGCAAATATACCTGGGCTTAAAGTAGTATCACCATCAAATGGTTACGATGCAAAAGGTTTATTGAAACAAGCTATCCGTTACGAAAAAGATCCCGTAATGTTTATGGAAAGTGAAGTGATGTATGGCGATAAAAGTGATGTGCCTGAAGAAGAATACTACATACCAATTGGTAAAGCAGACATTAAAAAATACGGTACAGATGTAACCATTGTATCTTACAATAAAATGATGAAAGTGGCACTAGGTGCTGCTGCCGAACTTGAGAAAGAAGGTATTAACGCAGAGGTAATTGATTTGCGTTCTATTCGCCCACTTGATTGGAAATGTATTTTAGAAAGCGTTAAAAAAACTAATCGTTTGGTAATTGTAGAAGAACAATGGCCATTTGCTTCGGTAAGTTCTGAAATTACTTACCGTATTCAAAAAGAGGGTTTTGATTATTTGGATGCGCCAATTCGCAGAATTACAAGTGCCGATGCACCAATGCACTACGCACCAAACTTAGCAGCACTAGCAATACCAGATGTTGCTAGAACTGTGAAACTTGTAAAAGAGGTTGTTGGTAAATAATAAACTTAAAACAATACTTTAAAGCCCGAAACGTATATTACATTTCGGGCTTTTTATTGAAAATAAAATAAGTGTAAAATTAGTTAAAAGCTATATAGCTTTTGCCAAGCGTTCTTTTCTCAAAAGGAATATTTAGGCAAAGTTGATCTTCTATAAACAAATCAAACTCGTATCTACCGTCTTCAAGATGTGTCATACGAAGCTGTACATTATAGCCTGAAAAATTACCTTTTCTAATCAATTTGTTCGCTTGATTTCTTATGACGTAAGTAATACAGTTCTTTAAAAGCGATGCTCTGTTTACGTTTATCATCATCAAATCGTACACAATTTCTGTAATTGAAATGTCAGTTTTGTTTAAGGTAGTCATGATAAATTAGGGGGTATTTAATCTTGGTGCCGTAATGTAGTAACTTTTTTAGTTGTTAACAAATTTTTCACACTGTTTTTTTAAAATAATTACATATTTATTTTAGCAATGTACTTTAATCTACATTTCATTTTATTAAATATTATAACTTTCTTGTGAAACACTTTCTACTATTAGTTATTGCACTTTTTAAGATGCTTCTTGTGTATAGTCAAATACACACCCATACAAGTATAACAGATACATTGGCAGAAGTGCAAATAAGTGCTTTTGGGTTGAATAAACATTGGAAAGAAGTACCGGCATCTGTAGGTATAATTACTATTAAGCAGATTGAACATGTAGGCACTAACAATTTTTTGCCAGCAGTAAATACCATACCTGGTGTTAGAATGGAAGAAAGAAGCCCAAACAGTTACAGATTAAGTATAAGAGGTAGTTTGTTGCGTTCGCCATTTGGTGTAAGAAATATTAAAGTATATTGGAACGGCTTACCGCTTACAGATGGTGGCGGAAATACGTATTTTAACCTTATTGATGCAACACAATTATCTGCTTTAGAAATTATTAAAGGTCCTGCTGCAAGTTTATATGGCGCCAATACAGGTGGTGTAGTGTTGCTAAAATCGTCAATTCCTTTTACCAATAAAACAGAGAACCATTATCAACTTGCGGTTAATGGTGGTAGTTATGGTTTGGCGCAACTGCAAGCAAGTTGGCAATATCAAACAGCTTCTTTTTCATCTAAACTTATGCAAAGTAACCAACAAAATGATGGTTATAGGCAACAATCGGCCTCGCATAAATACAATATTACTTGGCTTGCAAGTTACCAATACAAGCAACATCAATTAGATATCATCAGCTTTTACACCGCTTTAAAGTACCAAACACCTGGTGGTATTACATTGGCACAAATGCTGCAAAACCCAACATTAGCTAGGCAGGCTGCTAACGGCTTGCCTAGTGCTATTCAGCAGCAAACAGCTATTTACAACAATACTTTTTTTGTAGGCTTGCATCATAATTATAGTATCAATCAAGTTTGGTCTACAAAAGCTGGTGTGGTGTTGCATCAAACTTATTTTAAAAACCCATTTATTACCAACTACGAAAAGCGCAACGAACTAAACTTGGGCGCAACTGGTAAGCTAATTTATAAAAAGCAACTGCAACAATTACAAATTGCGTGGCTAACTGGCGGTGAAATATTAGCCAACCATTCAGCAATAAATAATTATGGCAATAAAGCCGGTGTAGCAGATACTGTGCAGTATAAAGATGATGTGTACATTAACCAATGGTTTGCATTTACACAAATACAATTAAGTGGTAAGCGCTTTAATGTGAGTGCGGGCTTTAGTGCTAATAATCAAAACTACGGTTACAAACGCTTGACCGATGCTAATTCTGCGTTCACTAAAAAAACTACCGATATTGTGGTAATGCCTCGTTTGGCTGCTTTGTACCAAATAACCCAACAAGTTGCCTTTTACACCTCGTTATCTAAAGGTTTTAGCCCGCCATCTTTAGCAGAAATAAGACCAACTAATAATCAATTTAGTACCACATTGCAACCCGAATATGGTTGGAATTTTGAGCTAGGTATAAAGGGTAATTTGTGGCAAAATAGCCTGTTGTTTGATGTAAATTATTACAATTTTCAACTTCAAAATACAATAGTACCACGCAACAATGCAGATGGCACACAATACTTTATAAATGCCGGCAACACCAAGCAAAATGGGCTAGAAGTGTGGCTGCAATATCATTTTTTTCGCAAAGGTTCAAACTTTATTAAATCAGTGGTACTTACAGAGAGTTATAGTTACCAACCGTATCAATTTCTTACCTATCAGCAAGGCGCAAGCAATTATTCTGGCAATCAATTAACTGGCGTGCCAAAACATATTTTGGTAAATGGCTTGCAGATAGATATGTGCAAAGGATTGTTTTTCAATGCTTCTCACACTTACACATCTAAACTTGCACTTACCGATGCTAGCGATATTTTTGCTGAGGCATACAATTTGCTTCAAGCAAAAGCCGGCATTCATTTAAAGTTTAAAAAGACTGATTTGCAGATATACATTGGCGGCGATAATTTGCTAAATCAAGTGTATAGTTTGGGCAACGATATTAATGCTGTGGGCAAGCGATTTTACAATCCTGCTGCGGCAATAAATGTTTATGGTGGTTGTAAAATTAGTTGGTAAATAAAATTGCTAGGTATTCTTTTATCTTAGCAAAATACGAAAGCAATTATGGCAAATATTTTAATTATAGATGATGAACGTGCAATACGCAATGTGTTGAAGGATATTTTGGGTAACGAAGGCTATAAAGTAGATGAAGCAGCAGATGGTGAAGAAGGCTTGAAGAAGTTTTTAGCCACAAGTTTTGATGTGGTGCTGTGCGATATTAAAATGCCCAAATTAGATGGTATTGAATTTTTGCAAAAAGCTACCGAAGCTAGTACCGATGTGCCAATTATTATGATTAGCGGCCATGGAAATATTGAAACCGCTGTAGATGCTGTTAAAAAAGGTGCATACGATTATATTTCAAAACCGCCAGATTTAAACCGCTTATTAATTACCATTCGCAATGCCATGGATAAAAATACTTTGGTAAAAGAAACCAAAGTGCTAAAACGCAAGGCCAGTAAAGTGCAGGAAATTATTGGCGAAAGCGAAGCGATAAAAAAAATTCTAGCAACCATAGAAAAAGTTGCACCTACCGATGCTAGAGTGTTGGTTACTGGCGAAAACGGTAGTGGTAAAGAGTTAGTTGCCCGTTGGCTGCACGAAAAAAGTACTAGAAGCAGCAACGCTATTGTTGAGGTAAACTGTGCAGCCATACCAAGCGAATTGATTGAAAGTGAATTATTTGGCCACGAAAAAGGCTCTTTTACATCTGCCATAAAACAGCGCATTGGCAAGTTTGAGCAAGCCAATGGCGGTACTTTGTTTTTAGATGAAATAGGCGATATGAGCCTTTCGGCGCAAGCCAAAGTGCTACGTGCCTTGCAGGAAGGAAAAATTACCCGTGTAGGTGGCGACAAAGAAATTAATGTTGATGTACGTGTGGTGGCAGCTACCAACAAAAACTTGCTAGAAGAAATTGAAGCCAAAAACTTTCGCATGGATTTGTACCACCGCTTGGGCGTAATTTTAATTCATGTGCCTACCTTAAATGAGCGCAGAGACGATATTCCTTTGTTGGTAGATAAGTTTTTACAAGATATTGCAACTGAATATGGACAGCAGGTAAAAGCCATTGAAAAACCTGCTTTAGAAGCGTTAAAACAACACAATTGGACAGGAAATATCCGTGAATTGCACAATGTAGTAGAGCGCTTAATCATTCTTTCGGGCAAAACTATTACTGTTGAAGATGTGAAGAGTTATGTATTGCCAAGGTAGATGTCTGAACTGGGATTTTGAAAGATTAAAGGATTAACTTGATTCAAATCTTGCCTTAATATACTACTAGTTTCTTAAGGCGAGACGATTATGCACATTTTGATAGCTACTAATCTAAAATCAGTAAAGTTCATTACTTTTATTCAACAAAATGATTTAAATGCTTCTTAATTACGAAGAAATATTACTGGCAAATCTTTTAAAAAATTTTACGGAAAAGAATTTTAGAACCGGTTCATATGATTTAACCATTAACCATATAATTGATTTAGATGGTTGCGAAAAAAAGGAAATTAATCTTGCGCCACAAGGAATGGTTACCGTTGTTTTTAAAGAAGAAGTAGAAATGCCAAGTAATATACTGTCTTATGCGCATGTGAAAACGTCTTTAGCAAGAAGGGGAATTATGGCAATTAGTATCGGTATTATAGACCCTACTTACAAAGGATTAATTTCAACGGTCATTATTAATTATGGAAATAAACCCTATACTTTAAAAGTTGGTGACTCTGCATTGAGGTTGACTTTTCATAAAATAGCAATTCCGCAAAAGAACAAAGTGGTAAATAGTGCATCTTCGGGGACTTATTATGTACAAGAAAGGGAACTTGAAACACAAAAGTTTTTGGGTGATAGTTTTTTGAATTTAAAAGATGTTGAAAAGAGAATTGAAAAGAATGTCACTGAATGGGTTTGGAAAAGAATAGGAGTTATTTCAACAATTGTTTCAGCTATTGCATTTATTGCAGCTCTGTTTTTTAATGTTTTAAATTATAACGAAAAAAGTAATGACAATTATCTAAAGTCACTCAACACTCAAGCGCAAAACACACAAGAAAGTTATAAACAGCTTGAATTAAAACTGCAATTGCAGCAGCAACTTATAGACTCTTTGAGGCGTAAGAGATAATTTAACCTTAAAAATTCAAATTATGTTTTTAGCGTTTGAAAATATTAACGAATTACAATTGTCTGTTTTTGAGGAATTGAAACAGAGTGGGGAATTAGTAACTACAAGAGGTCAGAAAACAATTGAACTTACTGCTGTTTATTTAAGGTTAACTAACCCTCGAAAACGATGTACCACTTTACAACATCGAAACTGGAATTTTCCATTTGCTATTGGCGAAACCATTTGGCATTTGTCTGGTTCTAATGAATTATCTTTTATAGAACATTATGCAAAGGAATGGAAAAACGTATCTGAAGATGGCACAAGTATTTGTGGTAGTTGTTATGGTTACAAAATATTTAATACCCAAAAAGGTGAAAGCCAATGGCAGAGATTAATCAAGCTTTTTAAGGACGATATATATACTAGAAGAGGGGTACTCGATTTTTACAGCTCTGAAAATACTTTACAATTGTCACTAAAGGATGTTGCTTGCACTTGCACTATTCAGTTTTTGGTAAGAAATAATAAGTTAGATGCCACAGTATATATGCGGAGCAATGATATAGTATGGGGATTACCTAATGATATATTCTTTTTCACTTTCTTGCAAGAAATGCTTGCCGTAGAATTAGGAGTTGAATTGGGTGTGTATAATCATATTGCTGGTTCGCTTCATTTATACGAACGACATTTTGTTTTGGCTGATAAAATTCTTGCCGCTAGAAAATTTTCATTTTTTGAAATGCCATTGATAGGTAATATGCAGGATTTAGCTTCTTTAATTCATTTTGAAAAACTACTGCGTGCTAATCAACTTATATCAATTAATGAAATCAAGCAACTATCTGTGAGTGATTATGTGAAAAAACTTCTGGAGGTACTTTTAATTTTTGATCAATATAAGTTTAAAAAAGGAATTCCTACTTCACTGCTATCACTTAATGATAATCCTTATTTGTTGTTATTAGAAAAGTTTATAGCAAAAGAGAAATTCTTGGTTAAATCTATAAACAAATCATAGATTTTTGCTACTCCCTTTAACATATCTGCTCTGAGATGCAAATCAAATCTTTCTAATCAAAAAAATCCTACAAAATCCCCGTACAGACAATTTATCTTTGCCCGATGCAAAAGCAGCGTAAGGTAGCCTTTCACACATTAGGCTGTAAATTAAATTTCTCTGAAACATCCACCATTTCTCGCCTGTTAGAAACAGAAGGATTTGCAAAAACATCTTTTGAAGAACAGGCAGATGTATATGTCATCAACACTTGTTCTGTAACCGATAATGCAGATAAAGAGTGCAGGCATTTGGTGCGCCGTATTCAACGTAAATCACCCGAAAGTTTGGTGGTAATTACTGGCTGTTATGCCCAATTAAAACCCAAAGAAATAGCCGAAATACCTGGTGTTGACTTGGTTTTAGGTGCTGCTGAAAAATTTAATATTGTGCAGCATTTGGCCGACCTAACCAAAGGCAACAGTGCTAAAATATGCAGTTGCGACATTGAAGAGGTGAGTGGCTTTACCGCTACTTACTCGATGAACGATAGAACAAGAACTTTTTTGAAAGTGCAAGATGGCTGCGATTATAATTGCTCGTTTTGTACCATACCAATGGCTCGTGGTAAAAGCCGCAGCGATAGTATTGCCAACGTAGTTAAAAACGCAGAAGACATTGCTGCTAGTGGTACCAAAGAAATTGTGCTAACAGGCATTAACTTAGGTGACTTTGGCAAAGGTCCCGATGGTGGTAAACATGAAGAAGATTTCTTTGAATTGATAAAAGCCCTTGACCAAGTTGAAGGCATAGAACGCTACAGAATATCCTCTATTGAGCCCAATTTATTAACCAATGAAATGATTGCTTTTGTGGCTGAAAGCAAAAAGTTTATGCCGCATTTTCATATTCCTTTACAAAGCGGCAGCAACACTGTTTTGGGCTTAATGCGCCGCCGTTACAAGCGTGAATTATATGCCGAACGTGTGGCTTTTATTAAAAGCTTGATGCCACATTGTGCCATTGGTGTAGATGTGATTGTGGGTTTTCCTGGTGAAACCGATGCTGCTTTTGAAGAAACATTTGATTTTGTACACGGCTTAGATATTACTTACCTACACGTGTTCACGTATTCTGAACGTGCCAACACGGTAGCACTAGATATTAAACCCATTGTGCCACACAACAAACGTTTTGACCGCAACAAAGCCTTACGCAATTTGAGTTACATGAAGCAGCAATACTTTAACGCACAGTTTGCAGGCCAAACACGTAAAGTATTGTTTGAAGGCTTTGATAAAAACGGCATGATGGAAGGTTATACCGACAATTATATTCGTGTAACTACGCCTTACAGAACCGAATGGGCAAAGCAAATTGTAGATTGGAAATTGTAACAATGATAGGAACACTGATAACGCTGATTGAGCAGATTTGCACAGATTTTTTTGCTTCATTAAACCAAGGCGATAGCCACATTCAACACGTCATTTATTATCTCAATTGGCATATCCTCATTCGCATCAATCA
>JASGCX010000014.1:0-38893 GCA_030053925.1 Flavobacterium sp. | reverse complement strand
AATGATAGGAACACTGATAACGCTGATTGAGCAGATTTGCACAGATTTTTTTGCTGCCCATTTACAATGATAGGAACACTGATAACGCTGATTGAGCAGATTTGCACAGATTTTTTTGCTGCCCATTTACAATGATAGGAACACTGATAACGCTGATTGAGCAGATTTGCACAGATTTTTTTGATGCCCATTTACATTGATAGGAACACTGATAACGCTGATTGAGCAGATTTGCACAGATGTTTTTGCTTCATTAAACCAAAGCGATAGCTACATTCAACACGTCATTTATTATCTCAATTGGCATATCCTCATTCGCATCAATCAATAGAATTTTTATTCTTGTTCTATTTTCTGCTAATAGTTTTGGATGATTAATTTGATGCCCATTTACAATGATAGGAACACTGATAACGCTGATTGAGCAGATTTGCACAGATTTTTTTGCTTCATTAAACCAAGGCGATAGCTGTATTTAACACGTCATTTATTATCTCAATTGGCATATCCTCATTCGCATCAATCAATAGAATTTTTATTCTTGTTCTATTTTCTGCTAATAGTTTTGGATGATTAATTTGATGCCCATTTACAATGATAGGAACACTGATAACGCTGATTGAGCAGATTTGCACAGATTTTTTTGCTTCATTAAACCAAGGCGATAGCTGCATTTGTAGCAATAAAAAGGCACACCATATTTCCAAGTTTCTGTAATGGTTGTATGATGTGCCAATATATAACCACGTAAAAATTGTAAGCAACTTTTAATGGGTTCATCGTGTTTTAAAAAATAAGCGTCTATGGGTTTTAGGTTATCGAGCATTTAGGCGGGTGTATTTTCTTTAGCTCTGCGAGTTGGCGTTACTATGCTAAAATCGTACAATGTTTCTACCACTTCTCTGTTACCAATATGTATTTGAAGCAATGTTATCAAGCCTTCGTACAAGTAAGTGGCTATCGCTTCACGTAGTTCTGTACCGGTATCGCTACCAGTTTTTACAGTGCCTTTAGTGCTTTGCTGTTCTTGTAATTCACTTGTAAAATCGTTTAACAATTGTTTGCTTGTGGTATCTCTACCTGCACGCAAATTGGTTTTGTGTTTGCTGCAAAAATTAGCAATGCGCTGTAGCAATACTGGTGCATCTATCAAAGTAATATTGTTGTATTCTGTTTTGCCATGTGGAAAAGCCTCTTGAATAATGCTAGGGCTATCTTCAAAAGAGCTATTGACCTCTTTAAATAAACTTTTAGTAAAGTCTTCAAAATCGTCTAACACTTCATGTACATCTTTGGTATCAATACCTCGTTCTATCACAGTTTGGTCTTGTGTAGATAGCCACTTGGTGTAAGGTGTAACACGTTGGGTAAGTTTGGCAATAATGTCATTGTACTGACCATTGTTGTTGTTCGCTTTTAGGCTTTCTAAATGTGCATTGGCAAATTTTGAGAATTTTCCAGCACCAACTCTAATGTTTAAGAAAGGATTGTTGAGAATTTGTTGAATCATGATTGCTTGTGTTTAATGGTAAATTAATAACGCTAATTTAGTATAAACTTTTTATGTAGCAAAACCTTCTATATTGTTTTTATTCACAACTCGTTAAGATGAGTGACAGTATTTAATGTTAAAGTATGCCACTCATCTTGCCGAGTAAGGGTATTTAACGTTAAAACAAGCTACTCACCAAGATGAGTAAGAGGATTTAATGTTAGAATGGGCTACTCATCAAGATGAGTGAGAGGATTTAATGTTAGAATAGGGTAGTTGTCAAGATGAGTAGGGGAATAATAGTGGCTAAAGCCACAACTAGAAAATTAATTTATCAGTCAGCTAAAGCTTACCAATAGACGAATTAGAACGCCGATTTGTTGGGAATACCTTACAAATCAAAGGCTCACACAACAAAAGGGCAAATAAATATGACAACAGTTACGTTGGGAATACCTTACAAATCAAAGGCTCACACAACATTCATTTTAGAAAACAACGACATAATGGTGTTGGGAATACCTTACAAATCAAAGGCTCACACAACCGGAAAGAATTATTATTTGCAGCGAATTTAGTTGGGAATACCTTACAAATCAAAGGCTCACACAACGGGTGTAATGGGCGGCAAGGTAAACTTTCAGTTGGGAATACCTTACAAATCAAAGGCTCACACAACTCAGTTACCTATTTACACTGCAGCTGGTGCGTTGGGAATACCTTACAAATCAAAGGCTCAAACAACCATTAGCTATTAATTATGCTGTAAATTTGAGTTGGGAATACCTTACAAATCAAAGGCTCAAACAACTATGGCGATACGTTATTATTATTTCGCAACGTTGGGAATACCTTACAAATCAAAGGCTCACACAACAAACAAATTGAATTTGACAACGTAAAACCCGTTGGGAATACCTTACAAATCAAAGGCTCACACAACAGGATTAACACAAGGTAAATGTTTATTGATGTTGGGAATACCTTACAAATCTAAGGCTCAAACAACCCGTCAGGTTTTTAAAACCTGACGGGTTTTAGTTGGGAATACCTTACAAATCAAAGGCTCACACAACCGGAAACAATTTTTCTAGAATAACTGATGCGTTGGGAATACCTTACAAATCAAAGGCTCACACAACCAACTTGTACGTATCGTACTCAAGTATGCCGTTGGGAATACCTTACAAATCAAAGGCTCACACAACCAAGAATCGAATGCTGAAACCATCATCGCTGTTGGGAATACCTTACAAATCAAAGGCTCACACAACATGACTGCTAAGCAACGACGTGACCGTTTTGTTGGGAATACCTTACAAATCAAAGGCTCACACAACAAATCATCCTAACAACAGATCAAGACTTAAGTTGGGAATACCTTACAAATCAAAGGCTCACACAACTTGAAATAAACGAAAGCACAGGCTTAGTAGGTTGGGAATACCTTACAAATCAAAGGCTCACACAACTATGCAGCCCGAAAAAATAAAGCAGGTTCAGTTGGGAATACCTTACAAATCAAAGGCTCACACAACATCGTGTTCTGTTACAATCGGGCTTATGCTGTTGGGAATACCTTACAAATCAAAGGCTCACACAACACATCAAGTAAAGATTGGTTTATAGACACTGTTGGGAATACCTTACAAATCAAAGGCTCACACAACTATCCTTTATTAATATACCACAGATGACTAGTTGGGAATACCTTACAAATCAAAGGCTCACACAACAGCGTTGGGAATGGCTCAAGCAGCTATGGCGTTGGGAATACCTTACAAATCAAAGGCTCACACAACAAGTTTTTAGGCAATCTTTATGAAGTTTATGTTGGGAATACCTTACAAATCAAAGGCTCACACAACATTCACCAAATTGACTTATCGAGTTGTGCTGTTGGGAATACCTTACAAATCAAAGGCTCACACAACTGCATCGTGTAAGTCCAACATAAGTTCTTTGTTGGGAATACCTTACAAATCAAAGGCTCACACAACTAATTTATTTCGAAGCTACATATTTATTGCTTTTTAGGGCAAAAGAAAACTATACTATTTTATAAAAATGATATTGGCACTACTTTATTTTTTTCAGTTTTTCTATCCAATCACTATAACACTCATTGGTATCTAATATATCGCCGTGCAGCGCTTTGTTGCGTATTTTTTGTAATTGTGTAATTTCCTCTTCACTAAAGCTGCTATCATTAAAAAGTTGTTTGCAAACTTGCTCAAATGGTATATAATTCAGTTGCTTTACGTATTGCCTTAGATTTGGTAAAAACTGTTTAGTTGTTGGTTGCAATTGCAAGTGTTTTTCTACTGCTAATAAACTACCTATAAATATTCTAGATACTAGCCAATGTTTTTTTATTTCTTCTTTTATAGCTTTAAGTGTGTACTGTTTTTCAGGCTTACCTAGTGCTTTTATTTTTAGCACCATTTTCTCTATTCTATCTTTTTGTATAAAATTATCTGCATCATTAGCAGTGTCTAAGGGGCATATAATGCTTACACCAGCAACTTGCCGTACAAAACTGTTTTGTTTTACTTTATAGGCTTGCACATTGGGTTTTGCTAGTTTATTCAGTTCATCTAGCAGGGTGTCTTGCATTAATTGCTGTTGTATTTCAATGCTTGCTTTAAATAAAGCCTTTATAGTTGGTTTATCTTTTGCATTTGCTGCTTTTACTTTTTGCCATGTATCTTGTAATGGCTGCATGTGTTTTTTATGTTGCCAGACTCCTTTTTGTTGGCCATAATAAGTATTAGGGTTATCACGCAATGCTTTATACCAATCTTTCTCATAGCTGTTAATACCAAAACTTATTTTAAAGAAGTTTTCAGGCAACATAAAATAATATAGCGTGTTGGTATCTACTTTATTGCGGTATATACCTAGCAACTCATTAGTTCTGTTGCAATCAATGGTAGTGCTGTTTCTTAAATCTTTGCTCGCTACATTTAATCGCCTTGCAAGCACTGGTAAAAAGTTTTCTGAATATTGCCCGGCTTTTAGCTTATTAACTTCTTGCGTTAAATAATTGATAGTGTAATCAATCATTTTCATGTAAAAACTATCAAAGCTTGTATTATTGGCTAATAAGGTTAGTACTTGTTCATAATGGGCAGGTGCTTCATTGGTGTTGTCTTTTTTAGATTTTCTACTATACATTTTTGATTTCCAACCTGCAATAAGGGCATCATTTTTTGCATAGTCAGGAAAATCCATCAAGTAGCAATATCTATTAAAATTGTTTTTATCATCGGTAGAAGTAAAGCGTATTTTTTTACCAAAAAGCCATCTAAAACATTTTTGTATCACCTGCATTTTTTTGTAGCGTGTACCTTTAGCTTGTTTTAGTTGCAGTGCTAGTGCTTGTCTTTTTGTTTTTGCTTCTTTCGTTTCTTCAATGTCTGCATCTACACTTAATAACCTTATGGCTTTAGTGTCGCTAAATATAGATGTAGGGGTTAAGCCTAGTTGGTATGGTTCTTCGTGTTTTAGCCAGTATAATACACCTTTTTGTCCATTACCATTACCTTCTATTTTATCAATAACATCTTTATGCATGGCTTTTTGCCAAGCTTCCCCATGTTGCTCATTTAAGTTTTTCAATACTTGTGGCAGCAAATGTTTGGCATTGTAAAAAGGATATAATAAATCAGTGTGTCTAAACTGTATAGAATCATTGGAATAAAGGGCATCTATCCATTGTATATATGCTTTTGCAAAATCTGTTAGCTTTTTTAAAGCATCGGGGTATTTGCCTTGCTTAGTTTGGTACACCCATGCCATTAGTTCGCGTTCGCTTAGTCTTATGTGCGCAAACTTGTTACTATCTACTAGTAAGCGTATTTCTACAGTCTGCTCACTTATCCGTATTCTTTCATCCCCTGTAAGTGTATTGTCATACTTTTTTATGTAGCTGTAGCGTTGTTGTGGTATCTCTTTTTTCTCCTTGCTCTTGCCCTTGTTCTTAGCAATATCGCTTTTTTCCTGTTCGGGGCTCCATATACGCCATTGTAGTTCTTCATTGGCTTTGTAGAGCATTAACCAAGTGGCAGCTAAAGGCATAAACTTATTCTCTCTACGTTCAGCAGTATTTTCTTGTTCAGCCTCTAGTAGTTCGTTATAAATATTAGTAGGTACTGTTTGTAAGTAATTGTCTATTTGTAATGCTAAATAATCTTTTGCATTTATAGTGTCAAGGCTGTTTTTTGGTAAAAAGGCGTTATGCAATGCATGGCTATCTTTAAGGCAATAAAAACTACAAATATGTCTATGATAGTTAAAGTCTGTAAATATGGTGCCTTCCATTTTCACGCCCTTATCCTTTAAACGTTCACGATTATTCATAAACAAGGTCATCACCCCTTTGGTAATAAAGAAGGACAAAAAGAAATTAATGCCTTGATCCGTAAGTTTAAGTTTACTATTCGTATCAAATACAATAAAGGCCTTAATACCAGCCCTTTCAATAATTGGATAAGCTTGCTTTGCATTTTCAAATTTTCCCTCTAAATATTTTTTTGCAGAGTCATTATACACATATAAGCCAGAATCTTCATGATAATAGTGGGAGTGAAAATCTCTTACTCTCATCAATAAGAGTAGTAAGTAATTATAAATTTCTCTTTCTGATTGTGTAATGTATGTATCACCACCTTTAACATCTCTAAATACAAACAGCTTTAATTTTAGGTAGGTTTCATCTTTTAATAAAACTTGGTTTAATTTATTTTCCACCATGTCTGCGTCACCTTCAAAAAATAAATTGCGTAATTCCCATGTGTGCTTATCGGGTTTGTCTTCAAAATGTGCAATTAATAAATTAATACGGTTGTAAGCCAAATTGTAAAACAAGGCTAGTTCTCCATTTTTATCATAATCAGGATTACTATAATTAGGTTCTCTTTCAAATTTCATAGCATCTATTTTTATTAGTTAGGTCTGTAAAAAGCATTTTCAATTTTGTCGGTGTATTTTAACAACTTCATGCGTCCTTTGCTATTACGGTCTTTATTATAATACTCTACATAAATTTCTAAAGGTGTTTCCTTATTCCACAGCAATTCACTAGTGCCAGTATGCTTATTCAAATCGCTGTTATTATCTCTTGCCACTAAAGGCGTATTAAGATACGTGTACACAATTTGTGTAGTTAATTCATCCTTTTGATTAAGTGAAAACGACCAACTTTCAGATTTTGAAGAAGGAATATTTTCATTTTTATCTGCATAGTAGCAAACAATGAAAATATCAGTTCCTTGTTGATGTATCTCCATCAGGCAATCTTTTTCTATAAATTTATCATTTTCATCCTTATATGAACTAATCATTGTGCCATACCAACCACCTTTTAAATTTGGAAAATCAATCAACTTTTCCAGTATGGGTTTATTCCACAAATATTTATTGTACATTTTAAAAAATACAAGGATCAACCCTGCTGCTGATGCTATGTTTACAACTAATTCCTTAGCTAATTTAGAATCGAATGTTTTATTTACATACCAATCTTTAAAACATACAATTAATGTAAAAAAGCCTAAAATAGTAATGATAAGAGGCTTGGGTTTATAGTAATTAAAATGTTTCATATTATGATAAAGATACTATAAAAGCTTCGGCAATTTAGATAATTTTATAGATTAACTTGAAAATTATTTATCAACAACCAATACCCATAAGGTTTCAAAAACCTTATAGGTTTTAACCCCCACCATTACTTAACCCCACTATCTTTTTGGGCTTTGGCTATTTGAAGTCTAAGGGCTGCCCTGCAACTTGCCATCTCGTTAAATTGTTTCAAATTAGCTGAATCACTTGAAAATGTAGGGTTAGAGCGTATTTTCATGGGCATATCTATAAGGTTTTTAAAACACAAATATGCGGAGGAAAAATATGCAGCCTCTACTGCGTTTTTTGTGCGAGGTTGAATTGATATGTGTACCGATATTTTATGCCTACGGTATTTAACTCAATACATTATAAGCCCTTTTAAGCGCAAAATATTGGCAGAAATAGAGTAGCCCAAATGGTAAAATATTTAGTAGGAATAACCTATTTACAATAGCGCAATGAACTTTTGAACAGTTGTGTTTTTTGAAACCTTATTATAGGTTTGGTAAAGTAGGTACATAAAAAAACGGCTACCCAATAGGGCAGCCGTTATAATACACAGGATAATTAGAAACGTACCCCAATACTTAGGGCAATTACTTGATTTTTGTACTTAGGTGTAATACTGCTACCGTCACCATTGTTTTGTTGAAAATCTAAATTGTAACGAGCCGCAAATACAATATTACTTGCGGTAGCTTCTACACCTACTACACCACCTAAAATGTTCTTTTTTAGGTTGTTGTTGTCTTCTTCTACAAGGTGGTTATAGGTGGCACTACCACTGGTAAAGTTGATTTTTGTAGACGTTAAAAACGAATACTGTGGGCCTAGCACTATTGCAAAAAACTTACTGGGCGAAAACTTAGCCAATAAAGGTACTTCTACATAGTTGGTAGTTACATTGTACTCGTAGTTGCCATTTATAAGGTAAGTACCTGTGGTTTTGTACCCTTTTTGTGCAAACTGTAATTCGGGCTGAATGTTAAAACCATTTGCAATAGGCAATTCAACAAATGCAGCGGCATTAAAGCCTGGCTTTAATGCGGTAGAAAAGTTATCGTTGTTGGTTTTAGTGATGTTAGCCAAATTAAGACCTGCTCTTACGCCAAAATGAAAGCCGTTGCTAGTATTAGCTGTGCTGGTACTTTGTGCATACAAACCTTAGGTAGTAATTAACAGCAGCGTAGCTGTGGTGAATGTCTTCTTCATGATATACAATTTTGTTACTAGTAGGCAGTATATGGAATACCGTGCCAAAGACAGTAGGAGGAAAAATAGGTGCAATGCTTAAATCTATAAGGTTTTAGAAAGCTGATAGGTTTTGTAGGGGCTAACTATTCATCGCATACACAATGATGTTAACGCCAAACTTGGTATTGTCTTCCGATAAAAAGCGCTTGTTTTTAAAATCGTAATCCCACTCGCAACCATAGTCTTTATTACTGTACAGCACACCAATGCGGCCCTTTATTTCTATGGCTTTAAGGTAATCGTGTATCAAATCATCACCCCAACCATTTAGTTCAAAAGCGGTATTGGGTGGGCCTTTTTCAAACTTAAAAAAAGAATAGTAAAGGGCATGTGTTTTGGGTATTTTCTTTAAGCCATCAGCACCAAATAAAACGGTCATTTGTTGTTCAAAAGATTTGGCGAATAGGCCATCAATATCGTGGTTACAATCATCTACAAATACAAAACCACCATTCAATACATAGTGCTTAAAATGCTCGGCTTCTAAGGCATCAAACTGTACCAATTTATGCCCACTCATGTAGCAGAAAGGATAGTTGAAAAGCTCGTTACTACTTAGTTCTACTACTTTTTCTTGCTGGTTTACAGGTATGGTGGTGTATTCAATTAAAGTGTTTAAAATATTAACAGGCATGCGCTGATCGGTATCCCAATCACCCGACCGATATTTTAAACGCACGAATGTAAATTTTTGCTTGCTCATATCATTTGTGGTACGCTATTCGGTTAATGTAACTCAATTAAGCTGTTAAAATAATGCCTCAATAGTTTTGCTGTAGAAACTACTAAAAATGTATAAAATTCAGCGTATTCTGTACATTTTGCGAGCAAATAATAATGTAGCAAAGCATTTATTGGCTTCAATTAGCGGTCAAAATAACCCACACTTATCAATTATCCTTACCGATAGTGGATTTTATGTACAATTTTATCGGTTTCTTACTATTTTACCAACCTAAGCAAGTAACAAAGCAACACAGAATGTTTGTTTTATCATTTTTTACTGAGAATAGCACATACAAAACGCATGAGTTTAGAGCAACAAGAAAAAAACATCACCGCATTACTACAAAAGCTACCCTTACTAAAGCAAGAAATTCAAAAGATTATTGTAGGGCAAGATGAAGTACTGGAAGAAATAATTATAGCCATGCTAGCAGGTGGGCATTGCTTGCTAGAAGGTGTACCTGGGCTTGCAAAAACCTTGATGGTAAAAACGCTAAGCCAAGCAATGGATTTGAGCTTTAAACGCATACAATTTACACCCGACTTAATGCCTACTGATATTGTAGGTACTGAAATACTAGAGGAAAATCATGCAACAGGCAAACGCTTTTTTAAGTTTAATAAGGGCCCATTATTTGCCAATATTGTACTTGCAGATGAAATAAATAGAACGCCACCCAAAACACAATCTGCCTTACTAGAAGCAATGCAGGAATTTGAAGTAACCTATGGTGGGCAAACTTATCCGCTAGATAAACCCTTCTTTATATTGGCTACGCAAAACCCTATTGAGCAATCGGGTACATATCCTTTGCCAGAGGCGCAGCTAGATAGGTTCTTATTATACATACGCATAGGCTACCCAAGTGCTGCCGAAGAAACAGCTATACTAGCTTCTACCACTAGTAGTAATAAAGCAATCATTAACCCCATTATTGGTGGCGAAGCCATAAGGCAGTTACAGGCATTGGTACGTGAGGTAAGCATTAGCAACGAACTGATTAATTATGTAAGCAACCTAATACGGGCTACAAGACCCGATACCACTACAATAGATTATGTAAAAGAATGGGTGCGCTGGGGTGCTGGCCCAAGGGCAGGGCAAGCTTTAATATTAACCGCCAAAGCAAGGGCTTTGTTTAAAGGCCGCTATGCAGTAACGGTAGAAGATATTAAAGCAATGGCAAGGCCTGTACTAAGGCATCGCTTATTAATGAACTTTAAAGCCGAAGCTGAAAACATTACCACCGACAACGTAACCAAAGTATTGCTGAAGGAAGTAGCGAGGGGAATTTGATAATGAGATAATGTGCTGATGTGCTAATGTGCTAATGTGCTGATGTGCTAATGTGCTAATGTGCTAATTTGCTAATGTGCTAATGTGCTGATGTGCTAATGTGCTGATGTGCTAATGTGCTGATGTGCTAATGCTCTAGCAGAAGAAGGTAATAAAAAGCCAAAAAAGCAAATTTACAAATGAACTTATCAGTACATTAGCATATCAGCTAATCATCAAATTGAAGTTGTTTTAAATCAGCAGATTAGCACATCATCTAATTAGCACATCAAACTATGTCTCAATTACTAAATCCTCAAATTATTGTGTCCATAAAAAATCTGCAATTAGCGGCTAAAGCTACTATTGACAGTTTTATGATGGGCATTAATAAAAGTAATGTAAAAGGGCAGGGGCTAGAATTTAGTCAGTATAGAATATACGAACCCGGTGACGACTTACGCTGGCTAGACTGGAAAATGTATGCAAGAAGTGACCGCTATTATATTAGAGAATCGGAAGTAGATACTAGTATTTCTGTACGATTTTTAATAGATGCTACCAACTCTATGAACCATACAGATAGTGGCTTTAAGAAGATAGACTATGCTAAATATATGGCTGCTTGCTTGGGCTATTTGGCAAGTAAACAGGGCGATGCCATTGGCTTGTATGTGTTTAAAGAAGATGGTGTTTTTGCCCTGCCAAGTAAAAAAGATACGCAGCATTTAAAGCGTTTTTACTACCAACTAGAAACCATAGAACCGCAAGGAAAATTTACCAACCCCATACATTATAAGCAGTTAATAGCAGCCAATAAAACAAGAGAATTGCTGGTAGTAATTACCGACTTTTACCAAGAAGCTAACGAAATGATGCAATTGCTAAATACCCTAGCTACCTATAAAAACGAAATACTAGTGCTGCATGTAATGGGCAATAATGAACTAACACTGAACTACGAAGGCTATGCTTACCTAGAAGATTTAGAAACAGGAAAGCAAATAAATATAAGTAGTGGTACATTAAATAAAGACTACACCGAAAAGTTGCAGCAGCATTTAAGTAACATTAAACAACAACTATTAAACAAAGGCATTGCTTATACTTTAATAAACACAAAACTGCCTATAGATAAGGCTTTGAAAGATTTTTTAAACCAAAGAACTAAACTATTATAACGCTATTTTGCTAACACTATTGCAACCCACATGGCTATTGGCATCTACTGGAATCATTGTTCCAATAGTGATTCATTTGTGGCATCCTAAGCGTGGCAAAACCTTAAAAGTAGGCTCTTTAGCTTTTTTACAACAAAGTAGCAAACAACAATCTACTAGCTTAAAAATTACCAATTGGTTACTGCTGCTGATACGTTGTTTACTAATCCTTTTGTTAGCCTTATTATTGGCAAAGCCACAATGGCAAAGCACGCCAAAAGCCAATACTCAAAAGGCTTGGCTAGTAATAGATGCTAACCAACCATTAAAAACCTATTATGCTTGTAAGCCAGTAATAGACTCGTTTTTGGCAAATAATTATGAGTTGCATTTATTACAAAAAGGCTTTCAAAAATTTACCTTAGCCGATACTAATCAACTAGCTAATGATACGATACAAGCACAAAACTATTGGCTGTTGTATCAGCAATTGCTAAGTACCAATGCAAGTGGCTATGTATTTACCGATAGACTAGTACAACATTTTGTAGGCACTGCTACGCCTATAAACAATCGTTTTAAATGGATAAGTTATAGTGGCAAAAACGCAACACATACATGGCTGATACAGGCTTACACAACTTACCAAGATAGCCTAGTAGTAAACATAGGTAACAGTACACCAGCAGGTACTATTATTAGTAGTAAAACTGTGCCTTATAAAAATGGTGTGCAAGCAGAAATGTTATTGCAAGGGCAGCAGTTAAGCCTTACGGCAAAACCATCTGCTACAATTAGTATAGATACTGCCACACTTGTAATGGCTATTTATGCAAAAGAATACGCAGTAGATGCTAGCTATGTAAAAGCAGCACTAGTAGCTATTAAAACATTTACCAAACGCAAGATGCAGATAGTGGTTACAAACAATGTTGCAAACTTGCCTAAGCAAATGGATTGGTTGTTTTGGCTAAGCGATAGCCCTGTAAACACTACTATTAAAGCGCATAATATGCTTGCTTATCAAGCTGGTAAAGCAACTGAGCAAACTACATGGTTAAGCCATACCGATATTGGTATTGCAAAAGCTATTAGTAATTATACCGACTTGCCTATTTGGAAAGATGGTTGGGGTAATTATTTGCTAACTGTAAACGAGCAGCAGCCTAATGTTTATAAGCTATACACCCATTTTAACCCAAGCTGGAACGAGCTTGTGTGGCACCAACAATTTTCTAGTTTGCTAGCTGAATTGCTGTATAAACAGCCAATGATTGATAGTGAAGATAGGCGTGAAATAGATGCCAATATAGTAAAGCCATCAAAAGAAAATAATGCTACTTTACACAAAACACCTACCACTATTACAGATATTAGCCAATGGATTTGGTTACTAGCATTTGCTTTGTTGCTAGTAGAAAGATGGTTATCGTTCACTACTAAAAACACTAATGCCCATTGAACCAATTTGCCAAACATAAAATAGCAACACTGCGCCCACAATGGCATAGGCAATCTGGCTTAACAAAGCTATTGTATGCTATTGCCATAGCCTGTGTAGTAGCAAGTATTGCAAGCTTGTTACTACCGTTTAACGTGTGGTTAATGGCGGCTTTTTTAGTAGTTATTATTGCTACTGTATTATTGGCGAAACAGCCTTGGCAAGTAAGCAATACCACCGTAACCAATTATTTAAACCAGCATTATACAAGGCTTCAAGATAGTAGTGATTTATTGTTGAAAGACACCAATACGCTCAATATTTTAGAGCAATTGCAAGTACAAAAAATAAGCAAACAACTTGAAGCCTTACAAGTTAAAAGCCCATACAGTAAAGCAATGTATCGTGCTTGTGGTATGGCTTCAGCAGCACTGATAGTAACATTTGGCATAAGTAAAATAGCAAAGCAAACATTTGAAAGTAGTAACGCAATAAGCTTGCAGCCATCTGTTAAAAAAGAAGTGATACTGCCAGCTATACATAAATTTACAGTCATTATACAACCACCAAGCTATACCAACTTGCCTTATACAAAACAAGCAAGTTTTAATATGCAATTACCAGTAGGTAGCAAGGTATTATGGCAAATAACCACCAATGTTAAAGTGGCAAATATTACCAGCACTTTCAACGACTCTTTAAAAGTAATGATGCAACCAAACGATGCATCGCATACGGTATGGCAAATGGCTAAAACCATTACACAGTCAGGCTTTTACCAACTAAATATCGATGGTAATTTATCGGACCTCTATCAAATAGAAACCATAAAAGATGCCTTGCCAATAATTGCCGTATCATTACCCAAACCTAATACCATTATAAATTTTGGGCAGCCAACCAAAGTGCCGCTAAACCTTATAATTACAGATGATTATGGTGTTACAAATGCTTTTGTAAATGCAACTATAGCAAGTGGTAGCGGTGAAGGTGTAAAGTTTAAAGAACAGAAAATAACACTAGCAACTAACTTTAAAACAGGGCAATTGCAATATAATATTGAGCAAATAATAGACTTGAAAAAGCTAGCCATGCAGCCAGGTGATGAATTGTATTTTTATGTAAAAGCCATAGACAATAACCAACAAGAAAGCCGCTCCGATATATTTATAGTAACCCTACCAGATACCACACAATTAATGAGTTTAGAAGGTGTAGCAAACAATGTAAACTTTAAGCCAGAGTTTTTTAGAAGTGAACGGCAAATAATTATAGATGCTGAACAATTGCTTAAAGATAAAGACACCATTAGCCTAGAAAGTTTTAAAAATCGTAGTAATAATTTAGGTACAGATCAAAAACTGTTACGCCTACGTTATGGTAAATATTTGGGTGAAGAAAATGAATCGAACCAAGGCATAGAAGATGTAGAAGCACTAGATGCTATGGATTTTGGTGATGGTGCAGCCATGATGGATGCAGTAACCGATAAACATGATAATGCCGAAGATGCCACTTTTTTAGATGCCGATACAAAAAAGCGCCTAAAAGCAGTGCTAAACGAAATGTGGAGTGCTGAATTGCAATTACGCACTTTTAAGCCACAAGAAGCCTTACCATTTGCTTATAAAGCCCTGCGTTTATTGAAAGATTTGCAGCAATCGTCTAGGGTGTATGTAGCTAAAACTAGTTTAAAAACCTCACCACTAAAACCAGAAAAACGCTTAACAGCAAACTTGAGTAAAATAGTACCGTCTAATACACAGCAGCAAGTAGTAATAGCTGCTAACAATAACACCATTTTGCAAGCCGCATTGTTGGAATTAGAAGCCATCAAAGCCAATGAAAATGTAGCAAATACAAGTGTTTTATTGCAAGCATTACCCATTATTAGCAGCAAAGCAACCGTAGAACCTGCTACTTATTTACCAGCATTAACGGCTTTAAAACAATTGTTGTTAAAGCAACAGCAAGCAATTGGCAGCGTTAATAAAACAGACATAGCCGTGGTACAAAAAGCAATGCAAAAAATATTGGCAGTACCAATACCTACACCACAGCAGCAAAAGTTAATGCCTAGTAAAGTGCTATCAACCGAATATTTTAATCAATTGTATAAACCTACACAATAGTGATACCTTGGTGGAACCATATTGTTTTTGGCCTTAGTACTATGTTACTTGCTTTTCTATTATTGAAAGAAGTAAACAGGCCTTTGCGTGCAAGACTGTGGTGGCGCATTATTGCTACAAGTATTGCCATTATTGCGTTTGCAGGTATTGCTATTAATATACGGTATCAAAAAAGCAATACTAATAGCCAACAAAAGCAAAGCCTTTTATTAACTGAAAGTTATGAAAAAGATAGCGTTGCCAATTTTATAAAAGCCAATAAAAACGCTGATACTATTAGCCTACTAGCGGCTGCAACAGCAAGCAACTTGCATGTGTTTGGTAATGGTTTTAACGAGGTAGATTTACTGCTTTTGAAAGGCAATACCATACAGTTTCATCCTACAAAAAATACCAATGGCATTAGGGCTATCAATTGGCCACATACTATACATAGTGGCCAGGCATTGCAAGTGCAAGGCAGGTATATTAATACAACCAAACAGCCTGTTACTATTTGCTTAAGTGCATTTGGTAATAATGTTGATACGGTTACTATTGCACCATTGCAAGAACAAACGTTTCATTTACAAACAATACCAAAACATAGCGGTAGAGCAGTGTACAGTATAATTGTAGTGGCGCAAAAAGATACACTAGAAAACAATGCCTTGCCCTTTGAAGTGTTGCCCACACTGCCTTTGCGTGTATTGCTACTAGCAGTTACACCCAATTTCGAGCATAAGTTTTTAAAGAATTGGCTGTACCAAAATAACTATGCTGTAGCTACTAGAACCTTGGTATCGAAAGCTAAATATGCTACTAGCTTTTTAAATACTAATAGCCTAGTGCTTAATAATATTACTACCAATGTACTAAGCAATTTTGATGTACTTATAGCAGATGATGATGCGTTAAATGGTTTAAGTAATAGTGAACTTGCCGCTGTAAAAACGGCTATTGTGCAAAATGGTTTGGGCTTAGTGGTGCAGCGAGATAGCGGCAATATTGCCAATAAGTTTTACCAACAAGCATTTACCATTAACAACACAAATAATAACGAGCAAAAAACATTACAACTACAATTTAATAACACAAAAGAACAGTTGGTAGTAATGCAGCCCTCTTACCTACAAACAGGCGCTAACACACAAACTTTAGTAACTAACAATAGCACCAAAATATTGGCTGCAGCAAGCATTTTGGGTATGGGTAAAATGGTGGCTACTACGTTAAATAACACATATAGTTTGGTGCTTCAAAATAAACAAGATAGTTACTACCAATTGTGGTCGCTATTGTTGCAAAAAGCAGCTAAAAAAACTAGTGAGCAAATCAATGTTACTATCATGCCTAACATCATTTACCCTTATCAACAAGCAACTATACAAATAGAAAGCACTACACAACCATTGGGTGTAAGCGTTCAACAAACTGCATTGGCATTACAACAACAGGTACAATTGCCTTATGTATGGTTAGCTAATTATTGGCCAACAAAAACAGGTTGGCAGCATGTAGAAACTGCTAATGGTTTTTTCAAATACTGGTATGTATTTCAGCCAAAAGATTGGGCTTTTGTACACGCAACAGATAACATGTTAGCCACTAAAATGTATGCTAGTAAGCATACACTATCATCTAGCAAAAATGCTACAAGCGCTACAAAGCAAACAGCCGAATTACCAAAAATATATTGCTTTCTATTGTTTTTACTAGCTATGGCCGCTTTGTGGTTAGAAAGAAAATTATGACAGATGGCTAATCATTTTTACAAACAATCAATACCTTACCACCTTTAATTTATACAGGTTTTAAACTACTTCTTATGCAGCGGAAAGATTTTTTACAATTATCAGCTATGGGCGTTGGTGCTTTAATATTGCCTAACACCAATTTACTAGCTAATGCTATACACACCAACCATTTGCTAGCACCAAGTATTGACGTTGCTATTAAAAAACAATTGGCCGATGCCGCTTTAAATACTGCAAAAAGCAGGGGTGCTGCTTATGCCGATATTCGCATTAACCGATACTTAAACCAAGTAGTGGCTACAAGAGAAAAGCGTGTAGAAAATGTAGCAAACTCCGAATCTTTTGGTGTAGGTGTGCGTGTAATAGCCAATGGCTGTTGGGGTTTTGCTGCAACTAACAATGTTACAATAGATGGTGTAGCCAAAGCCGCTGAACGTGCTGTGGCCGTTGCTAAAGCCAATGCTAAATTCTCGGACCCTGTGCAACTTGCACCACAAAAAGGCTATGGCGAAGTGAGCTGGAAAACGCCCATAGAAAAGAATGCTTTTGAAGTACCTATAAAAGATAAAATAGACTTACTACTAAACGTAAATAGCGAGGGCTTAAAAAATGGTGGCAACTTTATGAGTTCATCCATTTTTATGGTGAACGAACAAAAGTATTTTGCCTCTACCGATGGCTCTTATATTGACCAAGATATACATCGTATTTGGCCCAATTTTACCATCACTAAAATAGATAAAACTACCAGTAAATTTGAAACTCGTAATGCCCTGTGTGCCCCTATGGGTATGGGTTACGAGTATTTAATACCTCAAGATACTGAGAAGCTGCAAAGCGGCAATTTAATACTATACAAAAACCGCTACGATATGCTAGAAGATGTGCGTCAAGCGGCATCTCAAGTAGCTGAAAAGTTACAAGCCAAATCGATAGAGCCTGGTAAGTACGATTTAATTTTAGACCCTTCGCATCTCTTCTTAACCATTCACGAATCGGTTGGGCACCCCACAGAACTTGACCGTGTTTTGGGCTACGAAGCCAACTTTGCAGGTACTAGTTTTTTAACGCTTGATAAATGGCGCAGCAAGAAATTTAACTTTGGTAATAAGCTGGTAAATTTTGTGGCTGACAAAACGCAACGCAATGGTCTTGCCACTATTGGCTACGATGATGATGGTGTACAATGTGGCAATTGGGATATTATAAAAGATGGTATTCTAGTTAATTATCAAACCATTCGCGACCAAGCACATATTCTTGGGTTAGCTGCTTCGCAAGGGTGTAGCTACGCCGAAAGTTGGAGTGCTGTACCGTTTCAGCGTATGCCAAATGTATCGTTATTACCTGGTAACGATAATGTGGCCAATATGATTAAAAACACCGAGAAAGGCATTTATATGTTGGGCCGAAATTCTTACTCAATTGACCAACAGCGTTACAATTTTCAGTTTAGTAGTCAGCTAGCTTACGAAATTAAAAATGGTGCTATTGTAGGCATGTTTAAAGATGCCTCTTACCAAAGCAACACACAAGAATTTTGGAACAGTTGTGCCGCTATTGCCAATAAAAACGATTACCGTTTGGGCGGTTCGTTCAGCGATGGTAAAGGTCAGCCGTCACAAAGCAATGCCGTGTCGCATGGTTGCCCTACCACCAAGTTTGCAGGTATTAATGTTATCAATACGGGTAGAAAAATTTAGGATATTTTGCTAACTAGCAATAGTGCTACTACCAAATTTTGGTGTAGCCTGTGCCGCCATAGCGGCATCTACACTTGTACGTTCTGTTAGCTATGCAGCTTTTAGTGCAGCGTATAAAGTAGTTGTATTGGCTTAGCAACTCAAAATTTTCACCCTATCAATCTTATCTATTTTTTTAGCGCATAAAAATAACAGCTATCAAAAAAATTAATGGCTGTGTGTTTTGTTGTAGCAGCCTGCATGTTTACAACTAATAAAGCAACTGCACAAATTTTAGCACTTGCAAATGCCCAATTGGTAAGGTGTGGTGTATGCACCTACAGCACTAAGTGCGAAACGGTCTTTTGGTGTAGATACTTTAAAAATTGTACTAACAGACAATAATTTGGCGATAGCAACCATGACTTACCGTTTGTAAAGCGATACCTTAATTATAAAAAAATAAGTGGCAATAGCCCTTGCGATAATGACCAAGAAGGTATTTAGTGAGTCATAAGCCAAATATATAACGTCAAGCACAAACAAAAGCACAATAGAGAACTAGTGTTGAGGCAATATTTGTGAAGCCCCAATAATGCCAAACCTAATGTTGGCTGCTGTAGGTTTATCTTTTTATTGGTAAGTCCAAAACATCTAAAGTCATAAAGTCGTCTTTTATTTTACACTTTAATTTGGCTTTTTTCCCTGCAACTAATCCCCAATTTTCTTGTAAGTCAGTATTGATTTTTATAAAAGTAAATTTCAATGTCGATTTATTTTTCTTTATCTCTTCTTCCATCCAAGTTACAGCGTCTTCATAACCACGTTTTCCACCAAGAAATTTCTGCCAATAGGTAACAACATAATAGTCTGAGTTTTGAAACTGTCTTTTTTCAACAGACTTTTCACTCAAATCATAAGTCTGGCTTAATACTTTTTCTAAAGTAGCTGTGTCGTTTTTACAAGATTTAAAGCTGTCAATTTTGTTGTCCAATAGTTGTTTAAACTGTTCTCCGTGGCAAGTTGAAGAAGCATTATAGCAAATTTGATTACCGTCCTTGTCAAAAATGTAATAACCAACAGTCATACCCAAAAACAATTTTTGAATTGCGTTAGATGTGTCTGCTTTTATGATTAAAGAATTTTCTGTAGAGTAATTATTTTTTAGTTGAAAATCTTTAATGGTTTGTGTATTTTCAACTTTAGGGTCTTTGAGCATCATTTTAATCATCATAGTCTTACATGATGTCAAATTAAATAAGATAAAAACTAGTGTAATATTTTTCATAATAGAGTTTTTTCAAAACTTGCAGCCAACGCTAGGGCTTGGCGTTCTTGGGGCCTTCGAGTTCCGTCAGCCCGTAACCGAAGCCAAATGATTGCAATATTGCAGATGTTTTATTCATAAGCCAAATATATAACGTCAAGCTCGAACTGAAGCACAATAAAGAAAAAAAGTTGAGGCAATATTTGTGAAGCCCCATAATGCTAAACCTTATGTTGGCTGCTGTTTTTGTCTTTTCATAAAGTCTTTTTCAACTTTTTTATAACCAGTCCAAATAATTAGAGCAATGATAAACGCTATTAAAATGTCAAGCGATAATTTCAAATAAAATATTTCACTCCCATTTGCTGGGCAAGGTTTACACATCTTGCTAAATCGTATAAAAAAAGTCAAAGGAAAACCATAAGTATCATTGCCATCAAAAGGTGTCTCAACTTTCGATGTTGAAATTGTAACTGTCCCTAAAACAATGGCAGTCAATATGAAAAGAGTTATGAGCTTTCTCATTTCTCTTTCGTTTTTAGTCTAACTAAACAACTACCACCAAGTCCACAACTAATAATATTTGCTGAATATTCTCCATCTTCAAGATTTGTTAAGTTTAATGTTGGTTTTCCTTGCCCTGCAAATCTCTTGTCATGCAACTCGAATTTTTTATTTTTAGTTGAGTGTAAATAAACATCAGATACTGTCCCACCACTTGGAAAAATTAGAATTACACTGTCTTGCTTGTTTTGTCTAATTATTTCAATTGGTTTACAGTCACCTTTGCCTGTTTCACAACCTTCTAAATAACTAAAATCTAAAGTTTTTATAACAATTTTCTTGTTAGTTTTTGTCTGCCCACAACTTGCCGTTGAAGTCAAAGCAAAAATTGTCAATATGTATAAAATATTTGTCAAATTATGTGGTCAAATAAAATTACAGCCAACACTAGGGCTTGGCGTTTTTGGGGCCTTCGAGTTCCGTAAGCCCATAACCGAAGCTCAATGATTGCAATATTGCAGATGTTTTATTCATAAGCCAAATATATAACGTCAAGCCCAAACAAAAGCACAATAAAGAACTAGTGTTGAGGCAATATTCGTGAAGCCAAATAATGCTAAACCTAATGTTGGCTGTAGACATTTTCTACTTACCAATCTTCTTCTCCTTCAATCCAGAACTCCAACAAACTTTCTTTGTCAATATGAAAGCAGTATTTGCCTGCTAAGTAACTTAAGTTTTCGTTTGTTTCTAATGTTATCCAACCATAATTATTACTCATATTACAAAAGCGTTGTGCTTTATATGTCCCGTCATTTACTTTTTCAAATTTCAGTTTGTACCGATAAGATTGAATTTTAAAAAATATTCTTCATTTGTTTTATATTGTTCTTTGTCAAGATGACCTAGATAAACAATTAATGAATTTTCAGTTTTGTCTATTAAATAGTCTTTTACAGTTAAATGCTTTTTCATTACTTCATCAATAATTTCAATCTCGTCTTTTGTAACTATTGATTTTAATATTTTCCTAAGAACTACTTTCGCATCCTCAGGAAATTCGTAAAATTCAAACCCTCTTGGGATTTCAATTAATAAGTCAGATTTGACAAATTTTGATTTGTCCTTAATTATGTAATATCGCTCGTTACCTTTTTTTGTAATTTTAGGTATCAAGAAATGTGATTCTTTTCTTCTGTTTATGTATTCTACAGTCATTATGGTTTGTCAAAATATGTTTGCAGCCAACGAACATGGCTTGGCAATGTGGGGAAATCGAAGTACAAATATTCAATAGAATTCCAATGTTCAAAAATAGCACTTATGCCCCACTTTTGCAAAACCGCTGTTGCCTGCTAGCGTTTTTGTAAGCTATCTCTATTTGATTGTTTAAATGTTAACTAAAATGTATGTGACAATAGTCGTAGCTTTAAAACGTATTGTCTGTGAATTAGGGTTTACGGTATAATTTAGTTGTATTACTTTATTTGAATTTGGCTGTAAAATAGATGCCTGAATGTCATCGTATGCGAATGTATTTCCATTGTCATCAATTACTGTAAAAGGTTGATTGTTGTTAATAGCAAACGCAATTTGGCTTTGGTTATTCAAGCTAATTGATATTGAAATATTATTTGCATTTCTCACTACACTTCGAATTATAACTTCTATTCCTTGAAAAATGAAAATGTCACCAATATCTGCATAAGTTACTGTATGAAGATTTAATAGTTCACAAAGAAGAATATCAACATCAGAATATGGATTAAGGACGTGAATGTTTGTGTATGGTGATTGATACTTTCTAAGCCACGCAGCATTTTCTATGGCAATAATATTGCGATTTTTCAAATCATCATATAAAAGTGATTTGCCTTTCTCAAAACTTGGATAAAATGCAGGTTGTTTTAAATGTGTTTTTGCACAAACAGTACCATTGCAAACGCAAATAATTGAATTAGCTCTTGTACTTCTACTTTCGCAATCGCTTCTTTGAAAAGCAAACGTACTTTTTTCAAAATGTAAAATCAGCCAATGCTCAAAAGAAATACTTGAAAATGCAACATTAATTTTTGCTTTTGCAGCTATCTTAAAAGCAGCTTCATTTTTATCGTCCCTTTCTCTGTCCTTATCAAATACAACCCATACTTCGTCATAATCTGATTTAGACTTTTTGGCTTCTTTGACAATATTTATAGGGTCAGTTTTACTCCCTTTGATTATTTCTCTAACTTCAACAGTTACAGAATATTTCCAATCAGTATCTGCTCCTACAATTTCACCAATCCTCGAAAAGTAAGCTTCTTCTGTATCTCCTTCGGTCAGAATATAAACAGTCCTTTTTGTAGTCTTATTTTTTTTCATATTCTGCAATGAATTCAAATTTTCTAATATTAGGAACTGCTCCAAACTTACCTGCCTTATACCATTTGTCAAATGGTATGTCGGACCGTAGGTTGTTTAAGTCTTTAAAATCTTTTACAGAGAAAAATTCTGTTTCCCCCAACTTGTTTTTTTCGCCAAACCAAATTTGGTCTTTTCTGAAAATCTTTTTGTCCAATAGTGTGGTTTCGTGTGTTGCGAAAATTAATTGAGAGTTATTTAAGTTAACCTTTGGGTTGTGAAATAATTCAATTAAAAATTTAGCTAAGTCGGGATGCAAACTATTATCAAATTCGTCCAAAAATATTACAGTTGGTAAAGGTCTTTCAAATGCTTCTAAAATTAGACCTCCAATAGCAAACATCATTTTAGTGCCTTGTGATTCTTGGGTATTAAATGAAAATCGTTCTTCGCCTATTTGGTTGCCATTCTCAAATATGGGATGAATACCAAATGTTTCAAATTTATAGCGTTTAATCATTGAATCTCTAACCTCATCTGGCAACGCAGCAAAGCCCTCATTATCCCGTTCAGTAACTTCAATTCTCGAAATTTTAGTGTCTGCAATACTAACTAGCTTATTTATTTTTTTTATTAAACTTATTTGCTCGGTATTATTAAAAATGGTTTCGGTTCTGCGAAACAAAAAATCTTTAAACTGGGTTGGAACTGCATTCCAAATTTCCATTGACTTGAAATACAGATATATTTCTTTGAACTGTTCGTTTGTTGAATTACCAATTTTTGAAAGGTAGAGATGGTTTTTGGGTATCTTTTTTTCTTCTTTTTTGTCTAACATTCCATCACCAAATTCAACAACTTCGTTCGAGTCTTTTCTTTCAAATATTTTAGATATCCAACTACTTTCATAGACACCTAAGTATTCGTATATGATTTCTGATTTATCAAATTTTGCAATGTATCTGTGCTTTTTGTTATTCGGTGCAACAAAGTCAATACTGAACTCTGTTGGTTGGCTTTTAGATTTTTCATCAAGTAGAAATGGGTCGTAATATTTTTCAGAAATCAAGTCACCCGTTTTTAGGTCTATTGAATTCAGTATAAAAGTTCTCATCGTCCACATTAATCGAATTAGGTTCGATTTCCCCGAAGCATTTGCACCGTAAAGAACTGCTGATTTCAGAAGTCTTAGGCTATTTTTTTCTTCAATGGGCGTGAAAGTGTTGTTTTCCTTTAGTTTAGAGGAAGTGGCTTCAAGCGAAAAGCTCTGCTCTTCCTTAATAGACCTATAATTTTTGAAAGTGAAATTGACTATCATAATTTATCTAAATTATTTTTAGACAAAAATAGCCTTTTAAATCAGTAAAAAATAATTGAAAGTCAATTTTTTGTAAAAAATAATCAAAAAATTGCTTTTTATCAAATCGGTAAGTGAATAATTTTGTCCAACGAAAAAGGGTCAAGTAGCCCCAAGCATTTCAGCTTTAGGCGCTCACAGAACCGGGCTTGAAAGTCTCCCTTCACACGGCTCTTGACGTACAAATACACTTTTATGTGTTTTTTTCTGTCTGTCGAGTTACTGTAGCCCTTATATGTCGTGGGTTTCGCTGTCTTTTGTGTCGGCTGTGTGGTTGCGGTTTTAAAAAATTTTAGACGAGAAGGAAATTTTAAAAAATAATTTTTTTCGGGCTGGATACTTACAAGCTCTTTTGCAATTTTTGGTCTTGCATTGGCTTGTGCGAATTGCAAATGTGCTTGTAAGTGCGGTGTATTTCATATTCAAACCATTCTTGAAAAATCTTGAATGTTCTCTTTTGTGGCCAATCCGTTTTGTCCGTATGCAAAACGTTCAGTTCGATTTGACAAATTTGGTCAAAATTTCGTTTCAGCCATTTTTCTATTGCTTCGTTGCAGTCCATTTTCCGAATGAGATAAATACTTCCTTCTTTTTTCTCGGAAACAGGGCTTTTGGGCTAAATGAAGTTTATCCAATTAAACAACGGCTTTTTGGGTATTACCACAATAGCATTGCGATTGATACTTTCATAGAAATATAGAATCGGTTCAATTATAAGTCTTTTAAAGGCATTGTAGCTACGGTTAAATCGTAATCGAGTCCACGTATTTTCTTTATTTCAAAATCAGCAATTAATTTTTTGAATTCCGAAAACTCCTCTTGTTTACGTTTCACCATTTCATCAAACAATTGTTCAATTTGAGGAGCATGAGGCATTGTTAAAGAAATGTCTTTTTTTGCAAGTTGATAAACTTCTTCACTTTTTTCTCTTAAAATTGCAGCGTTCCAAGCGTGAACTCCAAATGTATATTTTGCTATTACAATAGAAATGTCATCAGTCTCACTCACAATTGGGTGAACAAATTCCTTCAATAATTCAGAATATTTCATTTTACTAGTATTTAATCTTGTTTCTATACCGATACTGGCATTTCTTTGTTGTAAAGCCTTGCTTGCAGGGCCTAATCCTGCCGCTATTAAAGCGTCCTGCTCTCTTTTTCGCTTGGCATCCTTTAGCCTTTTAGCTCTTTTAATATTATCTGCTTTTCCCATTGTCTTAACCGTTGATTAAATTGATTATTTTGATTTAACTGATGTGCTAGTTTTTGATGGGTCAAATTTTGAATTTATCAGGCGTTTGTATTCTAAACTTTTTGCCCCGAAGTTGATTAACATTCCAATTTCTAAATTGTATGCCTCAAGATAGTTGATAGCTTGCGCTAAATGAACATCTTCTAGTTTAGTCAAAGCCTTTATTTCTAATGAAACAACTTCCCCAACAAAAAAGTCAACCCGTCTTGTTCCAACTTTTTTTTCTTTGTAGAAAATCATCATTTCAAACTCTCTTTGTGCTGGAACACTTTGAATAATAAACTCTTCTTCTAATGCTCTTTGATAAACCACTTCTTGAAAACCATTTCCTAATATTTTATGCACTTCCATTGAACAGCCAATTATTTTGCCTGTCAATTCAGAATATTTGTATTTTTCATTCACTATTTCTTTCATAATCAACGTTATCATTTAATCAAAAAAAATCAACGGTTCAGACATTTTTTTAATTACCCGCCTAACCCTTTCGGCTGTGATGGTATTGGCGTAATCTTCTTGCTCTACTAAAATAAATTTACGATTGCCACCGTCTTCTTTGTTGAGTTTTAAAACTGCGTGTGCTGTTGTTCCAGAACCTGCGAAACTATCAAGAATTATATCGTTTGCACTCGATGACAACTTGATTAATCTTTTAATTAATGGAACAGGCTTGGGAGTTTCAAAAGTATTTTCTTCAAAGATTGATTTTAATAATTCCTTTGCGGATGGTGTTGAACCAACATCATCATTTAATAAAATTGTATTTCCAATCATACCTTGTTTAACTTCTGTTAAATACTTTTTTAGTCTCGGTACGTTTTTTCCGTCTTTACCAAACCATAACCTGCCTTTTTCATACATTTTTATTAGAGTATCTTTTTTGAGCCTAGGGAAAGTGCCTTTTACTGGTTTTCAAGTTACTCCATTTGGAAATGTGTATTCGTATATGTTATTTTCAGAACCGCTTTTTGCTTGTAAAGCTACACTTGTCCATAAACCGAGAGGGTCATTATCAGGGTTTTCATATCTAGCATTTGCTTCTTCTGTACGAGGTAACATATTAAAGTCTGATAAAACTTCGTTTTTTCAATAACAGATAACAAATTCATGATTAATAGAACTAAATTTTGCATCATTCTGAACTACATTTTTCTTGTTTCAAATATAATTCGCAACAAAATTTTCGACACCGAAAATTTCATCCATTAAGCATCTCAAATTATGCTGCTCATTATCATCAATGGAGATAAAAATGGCCCCATCCTCACTCAATAATTCTCTAAGTAATTTTAATCTTGGCATCATCATACAAAGAGCCATTTATCGTACCTTGTCAAATCTTCCTTGTCAACTACATTTCCCAGCCATTCGTTAATCATTGGGCTGTTCACATTATCGTTATAAACCCAACTTTCATTTCCAGTGTTATATGGTGGGTCAATGTAAATACACTTTACTTTCCCTGCATAAGTTGGCAGTAAAGCCTTCAATGCTTTTAGGTTATCGCCTTGTATAATCAGGTTATCGTGCAAAGAAACGGTGCCTGTACCGCCATAAGCGGAATCGGTTAAACTCAATTCCTTTTTCGGCACCAATTGGTGATACTTCACCGCCAAGTGGTGATTTTGCACAAATATTTTTTCTTTAAAATGTATTGTGGGCATATTTTAGTTATTACTTAGTTCTTGTATTTTCCAAATAGCTTTAGCGTGTTTTGCAAGTTCTCTTTGCCTTGCAGCTATTTTGTCTTCATTCCATGAGTTGAAATTATCAGGAAGTGATTTAGTTAATTCGCTATTTGATTGCTCAAACAATTTTATTTTTTCAGCATAAGGTTTTTGGTCTGCTTCTTTGTTTAGTTTTTTCTCCAAAAGTGTTAAGTTTCCTATCCTGTATATGCAACGATTGATTTCCTCAAATGTAAATTCCCCCCAAGTATCATCTGCATTTTCGGGTAAAATATGTTCAATAGTGCACATATCGCTTTCTGGGTCTATTTCGTTTTTGAATTGATAAATTTCAATTTTAGATAAAATATACTTCACTATTTTGTGGTTGCGAGAAGTATTTTTAAACTCCTTGGTAGAAAAATCATTTTCAAAATTAAAATCGCTAACATAAATATTTTGAAAGTCTGTAGCAGCAAAGTTGTTACTCGAAGCTATTTTTAATGCAACAGTATTGTAAACATCTTCTTGAGCATTTGGATTTAATCCGCCAATAATGTTATATCTGAAAGAAATAACAGAGCAAATTTTTGCTAATTTTTTAAAATTATCTGTTTCTAAATTTCTTAAAGCCGATAAGAAAAGTGAGTTTGTTTGTCTTATTTGAAAAAGTTTCAATTCTTTTAATGATTGCCGAACTTCTGGTTTATCTTTCCAATATTCATCTTCGGGATTTTGAATAGCTAAATAAATGTCTGCTGTGTCATTCAAGTTTCTAATCAATGCAAAAACTTGGTCTTTTGATTTAATATTACCCTTAATTGTTTTAAATAGATTTTTTTTGCCTACGGATTTATTTATACTATTCCAATAGTAGCGCAAATAGTCTTCAAATTTTTGTTCGCCTAATTTTCCAACTATTTTACTCCAAATATTTTCAAGTTCTTCAATTTCCGAAATATGGGGTTTTGTTTCATCTACAACCGAAAATAAATAATTTTTCAATAGATCTGATGATGATAATTGAACTCCTCTTGCATTTAAAGTTTCAAAAACTTTAAATGCGTTTAACTGGTCTGTTACTTCAATCACAGTAAAAAACAATTTATCTACTATATTGTCTATAAAAGCTGCCAAACTTTCTCCTGTTTTAAATTCTTTTTTAATTCTTTCATAATACAAATAAAAACATTCTCTCATGTATTTTTCTGAGGTATTGGTTTTTCTTAATGGAAGTTCTTTTAATAATACTAAATGTTGTTTGTAATAATCATCGCTGTTGCGATTTAATTTAAGTTTATTATTAGAAATTAAAGTAACTGGGTCTATATAACACATATAACTATTTAGTAAACTGTTTTTTCTTTTTAGGTTATTATCTGCGTCAATACCATCATCAACTAGCTCTTTCAGACATTTTAGTGTTGAAAGTATCAACAAACTCATTGTAGTTAATCGTTGTTGTCCATCAATAATCTGAAACTCTTTATTATTTGATGTTTGCAAAACTAAATAACCCATATAATGTTCGTTATCCTCATTCGTAATCAAAGCCTTGATGTCTTGCCATAAATCGTCCCAATGTTCAGATTCCCAAGTATAATCACGTTGAAATTTTGGAATTTCATACCGCAATCCATTTCCCATTAATTGGCGATATGTTTTATTTGATGTTCCTTGTATGCCTTTCATTTTTTTTTGCTTTTACTTTTTTGATACTTAACTTTTTCTTCCGCAACCTGCAATGCTTTTAAAGCTACTTGTTCGTCTGCTACTTCATAAACCAACTTATCCGAAAGCCAAGAAACAAGCAAATCACTTTCTTTAATTTTAAAATACGCTGCAAGTTTTACAACCTGTTCTCGGGTCGCATTTCTTTGTCCTCGTTCTATTTTGCTTAAAATAGCTTGGTCTATGTCAAGAAATGCAGCAACTGTCCGCAAGGGCAATTCCTTTTCTTCTCGTAGTTTTCTTATCGTTTCTCCTAAGTTGTCCATATTTCGGCTACGCTCAATATAAATTTTGTACAAAAGTGTTTTGACTATTTGTGTCAAAAATATACAATGAATTCTGAAAATGCGCTAAAAAAGTATTCAAAGTTTTCAACAGATTACCAATGTCAGGCGGGTCGGCAAAAATGGCTCTTTTGGGATTTGCTTCGTTAGGTTCGTGCGGTGGGGCAAACCCCAAATGTGCCAGAGTGGAAAATACTCAAACGAGGGTGGTTGGGCAAAAAGGGAATAAATAGACTGTATTAAATTTTACTGCTAAATATTTTTTTTTGGTTTTTAATCTACAATATTATATTTGTATCTCAATAAACTAATTGCCGAGTGTAAAATATCTACAATTTTTAAATACTAATTGTTGAATTTTATGTTAATCAAAAGCAATCGTTTGATATGTTTATTATTGACGTTTTTACCTTCTATTTTTTCTTACTCCCAAATAGTACAAATTAAGGGTACAGTGGTTGATAAAAATACCCAAAAACCGCTACAGGGTGTATCTATACATGTAAGCAAGTACAAAGGCTCTGTTACTAATAATAAAGGCTTTTTTAGTATTGGTGTAGATACAACAACTAATACCTATCAATTAAGTTTTAGTTTTATTGGCTATAAAAAAGCAACTATTAGCTGCTTGCCTAATATTAGCAATATGATAGAACTTGTACCAACTAGCAGTAACTTAAAAGAGGTGATAGTTTCTACAAGAGCAAAAACACTAATTGAAAGAGCAATTGACAAAATACCCGATAATTACCCTAGCAAACCTTTTATAATTAACGGTATTTTTCGGGTATATAATATTGTAAACGATAGTGATTATTATTATAAAGCTGATGGTGTTGTAAAAGCTTTTTCGCCTGCATATAATGAGGATAATGGCAAACAGCAGGTGAAATTGATACAAAATAAGTTTGTATTGCGAGAAAATAAATTGTCTAAATTTTACAACACCCCAACTGAAAAGCATACATGGGTTGGTCAGTTTTATAATATTGACGATTATGTATTTAATAGACCAAACTATATTAACAAAAAGCATCTTAAAAACTATATTTATACCGAGCGAGAAAAAATAATTTTTGAAGGTAGGAAAGTATATGTTGTAGATTTTGAATCTAAAACAAAAAAGCAGGTAGAAGGTACTATATATTTAGATACTGCTACATTGGCCTTTGTAAAATTTGATGTTACTAGATATAATGTAAATGGAATTTTTTTTGTACCAATTGCTATAGGTACTTATTCAACAACTTATCAACTAATTAGTGGCAAATGGTATGTAAAGGAAAGTCAAGGCGAAAGTAAATACAATACCAAACATGATGCACACTACTTTAGAAATTTTGTAACTACATCTGTAGATACAAATGATGTAAAATCATTTGATTACCAAGACGTGCTACAACTGGGAGACGAAAACATAAAAACACTTAAAGAAGGCAATAAAGATGATTGGGCAACTTATGATAGCTTGTTTAAAAAAGAGGAAGTAGCTGGCAATATACCCTTAATGAAAGTGCCAAATATTGATACCACTAAAACACTAAAAAACAAAAATGTAATAAGTGCTTTATACAAATATTTACGGAGTAATAATTTGCGCATATTATACTCGCTTGGCAAACAACCCATTGATACAAAAAACTCAAATTATGGCTCATTAGCAGAATATGGCTTAGGGCTTAGTATTGGCTTTAGGCTGTACCGTGGGTTATTTTTTGAACGTGGAAGCAAAACATTTTATGGGTTAGGGGGTATATCAGCTTTTACCAATCATTATCAGTTAGATTATGAATTTAAGGTAAATAAATTGCATAGGCCAATGTATATTATGCCTTATGCAGGTTATGCTTATACACAGATAGCAAAAAATAAACAGAATATTGACCAAAGTTTTAAAAGCTGGGTATTTGGCGTTAATCTGTCAATAGAAATGACACGTAGGCGTAGCTTTTTTATAGCACCAACTTATCATTACAATTACTATCAAGGTGGTACTTACACAGGTATTGAACCAACGAATTTTGCTTTTAGTATTGGATATATATTTAAACGATAGCTTCAAGTAGTAAATGCAAGTTTTGGGGCTATTTTGTAGGGGGTTTCTACAATATTTACAAGTGCTAAATACGCAGTTACCGTAGTTGTGGGCAATTGCACCAAACAACTTGCGAACTTTTAACATTCCTACATTCCTACTATCACAGACGAAAGACGGGCAATATTTACTATTTTTGGCGAATGAGTTGGGACAAGAAAGATTTACAACCTTTAGGCGAAGTTTTTGGCTTTGCTATTGACAATGAAAGCGATAGAGCAAAACGTTATCGAGACAACAAGTTGTGCCCATACAACAACATTGTTTCAAACTGTACAAAAAATAGTATTGAGTTTCCTTTAGGCGTTTGTAGCCTAAACCACAAAGGCAAACAAGTAATCATTTGCCCAATAAGATTTCGGGAAGACTGGACAATAATAAGTGATGCGGCAAACTTTATTTTTGACGGAAAAGCAACATGGACACATGTAGGGGAAGTTAGACTGAAAGATAAACATGGTAAGTTGGCAGGAAATATTGACTATGTTTTGGTTTCTTATGACGACAAAGGCCGAGTATTAGACTTTGGTTCACTTGAAGTTCAAGCAGTTTACATTTCAGGTAATCTAACAGGGCCATTCACCGCTTACTTAAAAAATCCGACACCAGACTTTAGTTGGACACAGGCTTTTAAATATCCCAAGCCTGACTATCTTTCTTCATCAAGAAAAAGATTAATTCCTCAAATCATAGCCAAAGGCTCCATTTTGAAGCAATGGAACAAAAAGCAAGTTGTGGCTTTGCAAACAGTTTTTTACAACACATTGCCTGCCCTTCCCGAGTTTGACAAAGCTGAATCTGATTTTGCCTTTTTTCTCTATGATTTTGTTTCCGACAAGAAAACGAAATTGTTGTCACTTAAACTTGGTCGAATAGTCTATACTAAATTTGCAAATGTTTTAGAACAAATTGCAAAATTTGAAGCTTCGGCTGTAGAATTTGATTTTGAACCCAAAGATTTCAGTATTGAAGATTTTACAGAACAATTTGAAGAAATGGAAACTTATGCATGATAAAGAATTAGTAACCAAGGAAGCCATTCTTTCTATGTTGAAGAAATCTCAAACAAAAGTGATTTTTCCAATAATTACTTTTGGATTATTAAAAGAATATACTAATTCTGGAAAAGTTGATTTTATTGATTCCGAAGTGAGAAAAGCATATCATTCTGCAATCAGTTACATTCAAGAATTTATAGGGCATAAATTACACACAGGTGGAAAATATTACGATGCTTATCCAATTAGAAATTTACCACGTTATGGGGTACTAAAAGTTAATGGAAAATCATTTGAGATTACTGATTTATTCAAAGATAATGCACAAGTATTGGTTGATTGGCTTCCTGAAGTAATCAAACAACATATTGATTTAAAAATTGGGCTAATCCCAACTTTAGGAAATGATATTAGCAGATTGGAAATTGCGACTGATAAAGTTAAGTTTCAAGAATTTATTGAAATGAATATTGCTCTTAATCCTTCCAATTTTGAAGTTTTCAGTTTTTCAATAATCAGAATCCATTTAGAAAAATTTGCTTGTAAAATCTATAGAGATACACGTACTTCTGCTCATGATAAAGGTGTTGATTTGTCTACAAACTTTGGCGTAGTTTATCAAATAAAAAAGCTTCAATTATTCAATTTAAAAAGTGCAGAGGAAGTATTTTCTGAAATAAAATTGAATTTTGATACAGAACGAATGAACGATGGTAAGGTGGTTTTAATAATTGATGATATTTCAAAGGATGTAAAAAATTATCTTATTAATATGAAAGTTCAGTCGATAAGTAAAAGCGAAATAATCAACATTTGCAATCAATTTGTTGACGTTGAAGATAGAATGAAGGTTTTGAGAGTTATTTATGATGAATTTAGAAGAGAATATGAAAGTCAGATTTAGGTTATCCAGGTGGTAAGACATGGTTAATTCCCACAGTTAGGCAATGGCTAAAACAGGAAGGCAAAATTGCAAAGGAATTAATAGAACCATTTGCGGGTGGAGGCATTGTAAGTTTGACGGCTGCATTTGAAAAAATGGCTGAAAAAATCACAATGGTTGAAATGGACGAAGAAATCGCAGCAGTTTGGGAAGTCATTTTGAACGGTAAAAACAAGTGGCTAGCTGACAAAATTTATTCTTATGATTTGACACAAGCAAACGTAAAAATTGAATTAGAAAATCCAAACAAAGAACTTCAAGACATTGCTTTTTGTACCATTTTGAAAAATCGAGTTTTTCATGGCGGCATCCTTGCTAAAGGTTCGGGTATGATTAAAAATGGAGAGAATGGAAAAGGAATTGCCTCTCGTTGGTATCCAAAAACATTACGTGACTGAATACTTGCCATTAACTATGTAAAAGACAAAATCAATTTTATAGCTGGAGACGCATTTAAAGTTTTAGAACAAAACTTAAACAATACAACTGCTTATTTTTTTATCGACCCACCCTACATCATTGCAGGTAAACGACTTTACACATATTTTGACATTGACCATGAAAAGCTTTTTCAATTGACCTCACAACTCAAAGGAAAATATATGTTGACATATGACGACGCACCAGAAATACGGCAACTTGCAGACAAATATAACTTGCAATTCAAAACAATACCAATGAAGACAACGCTTCACTTTGAGAAGAACGAAATCATTATTTCGGACAACTTCTCTTGGTGGACCTAAAGTATATACACGTCTTTCTAAGTCATTTTGGCCATTTTAAAACCTTTAAATCTCCAACTCAATCAGGTTTTTCGCCGCCGCCGCTGTTGCTTTCACCTACGGCATTACTTTGTTTGGTTAAATGCTTCACCTAAAATCGAGGTAGGCGGTTTTCTTAGCATTCGCCGCCGTTGGTGTTGCTTTGTGTGCAATATCTACCAAATAAAACGACCCCTACAAGAGAGGCCGTTGAAAAGCGTAAAGGGAATTGTTTTGGGCTAATAAACGAGAAATATTATTGTGTAACGGTGCCTGCTGTACCATAAAAACCATTGCCATTAATATACGGGGCATCGGCTGTAATGTGATAGTGATAAATACCATTTGGATAATCGGCGGTGGCACTTGTATGACCATGATACACATCTAAAGTAGCACTGCTGCTTGTTAAAGTTACGCCATTTTCTAGCGGGCCATAAATAGGAAACCCATCTAACAAGAAGCCAATTAAAGCACTTTTACCTTTAGCAGATGTAATGTATGTAGGCTCTATGTGGTAATGGTACTGACCACTCATTTGCGGATGACCATTGTATTGATCGAAGCCATTAATTTCTGCACTAAGTGCTACACCACCTGCTGCATATTGGTTGTAAATAACAACGCCATTTACAGCAATACCCATTGGTCCCATAGGCGTTGCAGCATGTGTACTTGCTACTGCTGGGCCAATAGGTATTTTAAAAGTGATTTTTTGAGAAACGATTGTGTTTGGTGCTCTTGAAAACATTGGATTAGTGCCATTGTAAGCCTCGTAACGACTATCTGTATTAATAAAATAAGGGCTCTTATGGTCTGGTATATCGTCGGTAGTAAGCACTACGTAATTGCCACTCACCGAAATACTCACCGAACTATTGAATTTGCTAAATACGGTGGGTAATGTAGCATTAGTAGTGGTGGTGGTTTCATCATCTTTTTTACAAGCTAAAAAGCTAGAAGCTGCTAAGGCTGCAACGCATATTGTAAATGCCGATATTTTTTTCATAAATCGTTTGGTTTGAAAGTTTTGACCAGTTTGTTTGGTAATTGTAAGACGGTGTTTTTTGTTTAAACCTTCGCAAGTTAAAAATTATTCTTTTGGTGAGCCATTACTATTCGGTGGTGGGCCATTACCATCCATTGGCGGCGGTGGTGGCGGTCCTTCACCGTTTGGCGGTGGTGGGCCATTTGGTCTTTGCCCCCTAAGCATACCATGTGGTGGTGGTGGTGGGCCTAAAGGGTGCTGTTGGCTTGGCCCCATCCTGCGTACTAAGGTTTTTATGATGGTATCAAATTTGGCCTTTTGTGTAGGTGTACAAATGCTACGAATTTGCTGAAAATGCTTAAACGTTAATAAATCTAGCTGTGTTTCTACCGCCGAAGCTCGGTTGGCAGCTTGTTTAATAACAACTTCGTTTACAGTGCTATCGCCTAGTAAGTTAAAGAACGAATCTTTGGCATTTTTTAATTCTTTCTTAATGGCATTGGTGCCGCTACGATGTGCTTTTACAAGTTCTAAGTATTGTATTTGTTGCGTACTATCTAATGCTAATTCTTTTATTAAAAATGCTTGCGCCTCGGCACCTTTAGGTCGGCTACCTAATAGGTTGTGGTCTTTTCGTTCTAGCCAAAAAATGGTAAGTGTGGCAGTGTTAACCACCAATAGCACAATAACTGCTATTAGCCACCATTTATTTTTGTTAAAGTAATTCATTTGCTGTCTCTTTTATCGTTGTAAACGGTAGATACTGATAAGTTGTATTCTTGTGCAAAGCCTTGTATAGTGCTGCTTTCAGCAGTATTGTTGCTCTGTTGGTTATCTTTTAGCATAGCTGCTATAGCAGTAATGTTAAGCACTACAAAAAGCAATAGTGTTACTACTGCAAACGCAGGTTTAGTAAGGTTAAGCAAAAGTAATTGCCACCAATTAGGGGCTGCCTGTTGCTCTATTTTGGCAACTAATCTGGTATAGAAAAATGGGGGCATTTCGGCTTGTGAAATGTTGTTGATACTGTTTAATGCAGCTTCAACTTTTTCTTGCGTAGTGTTAGTTATCATCTTTGGTTATTTAGAATGTTGAGTATAATAATTGGTTAATTGTTTGCGTAAATTTTCTTTGGCTCTGTGTAAATAAGCTTCTACCGAAGCCACTGTTACGCTCATTACATCGGCCACATCTTGATAGCTTAAGCCTTCAACTTTATTGAGTGTAAAAGCTATTTTTTGATTATCTGGCAAAAGGTTAATGGCTTTAAACAACACAGCAGCTTGTTCTTTATTTTCCATCACCACACCAGGATGATTAAATTCTGGTGCTTCGTGCATTTGCTCGTTATTAGGCCCCAATAAGTTTTGTACAATGCCAAAGCGCTTTTTTCTAGTTTTTCGTCGTTGCCAGTCAAGCGATTTTGTAATGGTAATGCGGTATAACCAGGTTGATAATTTTGCTTCGCCTTTAAAATCTTTAATAGACTGGTGTACTTGAATAAATACTTCCTGCGCTACATCTTCTGCTTCTTCTTGCTGCTGAATAATGCCTAAAGCCAGGTTGTACACCATGTGTTGATAAGCTTCTACCAATTGGCTAAAAGCTAGATGCGTACCTTGTTGCAGGGCTTGTATAAGCATTTGTTCGTTCAAATGGGCAATTCCTTTTGTTGTAAGACGAGATTGATGTGTAAAACCTTCGGTAGGTTTAAAAATAAAAATGATGTTAAAGCAATTATTTGTTTATAAAACGTATCTCACGTTTAATTATTACACGTTTATCAAGTTTGCTTGATAATTGAAGCCACTTAAAGAGTAATTTCATTGCCTTATTTGATATTGATTGTATGAAGCACTATAGACTATTTTTTATTATCGTTTTTTTTCTGCTAACTCGTTTTTATGCGCATGCACAGGTAGATACAACTTTTTGGTTTGCCGCACCCGCAATTACTGCAGGGCACGAAAACAAGCCTATTGTATTTAGAATGGCTACTTACTCTCAACCTGCAACTATTACTATTTCTCAACCTGCCAATCCTTTTTTTACACCTTATTCTATTTTTTTAAGTGCTAATTCTGCCACTACTACCGATGTAACAAGTCAAATTTATCAAATAGAAAACATGCCTGGCAATACTATTAAAAATGTTGGCATTAAAATAACTGCTAGCGCAAATATTTCTGCGTATTACGAAGTGGGTCAAACAAAAAATCCAGAAATTTTTCCGCTGAAAGGTAAAATAGGTTTAGGTACTTCTTTTTTAATTCCTTCGCAAACAAGGTTTGCCAATAGAACTCCCCTTACGCCAATGGCTCATAGTGGTTTTGCCATTGTGGCTACTGAAGATAATACTAATATCTCTGTAACACTTACACAGCCCGATTCTATTGGCCATGCAGCAGGTGTGCCGTTTATTATTACATTAAATAAGGGGCAATCTTATGCGGTAATTGCTGCAAGTAGTGCAGCTAGTGGTCATTTGGGTGGCTCATCGCTTAAAGCAACCAAACCTGTTGCTGTTACTATTTATGACGATTCTGTGAACTTAAATCCTAACTACGATTTAATTGGTGATCAGATTGTACCTGAAAACAATACTGGTAATGAGTTTATTATTGTAAGAGGTGTATTGAATTACATCTCGTATCCTAATGATGATTTCTTTTACGTTTGGGCCACGGTAGATAACACAAAAATTTTTGTAGATGGTAATTTAGTTGCTACCATTAATCGGGGGCAGTCTTATGAAGGTATTTTGGCAAATGCCACAGCTTATGTTACCGCTAGTAATCCTGTGTATGTGTTGCAATTTACTGGTATTGGGCAAGAAGTGGCGGCTACTTCTTTGCCTAATATTAAATGTACAGGTTCTTCAACAGTGTCTTTTGTGCGTTCTACCTCCGAAACATTTTACCTCAATATTTTGTGTAAAACCACCGATGTAGGCGGCTTTCAGTTAAATGGTCAGTCTGGTATTATTACACCAAGTTTGTTCTCGCCTGTGGCTGGTACTAGTGGCGTGTGGCAGGCTGCACGAATATCAACTGCTAATTTACCACTCTTAAACACATTGATTACCGCAGGTGCGGCTACATTGGTTACCAATTCTTCTGGTTTATTTCATCTTGGTTTTTTAAATGGTGCTTCTGGTACTGGACTTAGACTAGGATATTTTTCAAATTATGGTATTGCCGCACTAGCACCCTTGGTGGTTAATAGTACCTGTTTAGGTAATAATTTGCAACTGCAAGCCAATCTTATTGCCAATACAACTTACGCTTGGTCGGGGCCAAATGGCTTTACAAGTAGTGTGTACAATCCTGTATTGCCTAATGCCACTATTACTAATTCTGGTACTTATTATGTAACTGCAAATGTGCAAGGTTGTGGCAGCTTTACCGATAGTTTGCTAATCACTATTTATCCCGATGCAACTGCTGCTTTTGGCACTAATGACACTATTTGTTTTGGTGCTTCAAGGTTGTTACCAATTGCACTTACAGGTAAAGCACCTTGGACTGTTTATTTTAATGATGGCAGTAAGAACGATACAATCAAGCAAATTACCTCATCACCTTATTTATTAACTGTGTGGCCAAAGCTTACTACCACTTATGCCATCACAAAAGTGGTAGATGCAACGGCTTGTGCAAGTACAGCAATTAATAACAACGATTCGGTTACAGTTGTGGTAAACCCTTTACCTACTGCAAGCATTAGCGGTGGCGATACTTTGTGTTTGGGAAAATCTAAAACACTAAATATTACACTTACAGGCAAAGCACCTTGGTCTATTGTTTATAATAATGGTACAGACACTTTCAAGATCAATAATATTCTCTCCTCACCATATAGTTTTTTGGTTGCGCCTTCGGCAAATACTACGTACACGGTTACCAATGTTACCGATGCCAATGGATGCAGCAATGCAGCACCTACTAGCTATTTGCTAAAGGTTTTTGCAAAGCCAACTACAGCTTTTTCTATCAATTTTAATGGCTGCTTGTACGATACATTGTACGCAACTGATCAAAGTAATAACAATGGTCAGCCTATTGTAAAATGGCATTGGTCTTTCGGCGATGCTTTTACCGATACGGTACAACATCCATTGCACCGCTACGCAGCATCGGGCAGTTACAGTGTGCGTTTATACACCGTAACCAAC
>JASGCX010000100.1:182-13515 GCA_030053925.1 Flavobacterium sp. | reverse complement strand
GACAGGTCTTGAAGACCTGTCGGGTTTTAAAAAGAAGACTTGTAATGGATGTTGAACACAATGCCAAACCGGACAGGTCTTGAAGACCTGTCCGGTTTTAAAAAGAAGACTTGTAATGCCAAACCCGACAGGTCTCGAAGACCTGTCGGGTTTTAAAAAGAAGACTTGTAATTGCCAAACCCGACAGGTCTTGAAGACCTGTCCGGTTTTTAAAAGAAGACTTGTAATGGATATTGAACACAATGACCTATCACCAATTACCCAAAAGCTACCCATGCAAACTTGCCATAAACGCTTCTTTGGTTTTATCGCTTTCTATCAGGCCATCTTTTAGGCGCACAATGCGGTGGGCATATTTGGCAATATCTTCTTCGTGGGTTACAAGAATTACGGTGTTGCCGCCTTGCTGTATTTTGCCAAAAATTTCCATCACTTCTACCGATGTTTTACTGTCTAGGTTACCCGTAGGTTCATCGGCCAATAAAATTGAGGGATTGTTTACCAAAGCTCGGGCAATGGCTACACGCTGTATTTGACCGCCGCTAAGCTCGTTGCTTTTGTGGTGGCTTCTATCGGCCAAGCCAACTTTGTTTAATGCTTCTAAAGCACGTTCGTGGCGTTCTTTTTTGCTAATGCCTGCGTAAATGAGTGGCAAAGCCACGTTTTCGGCAGCCGTAAGGCGTGGCAATAAATTAAACTGCTGAAACACGAAACCAATTTCGGAATTGCGTACTTCTGCTAAGTCGTCATCGGGCATTTTGCTTACGTCTTTACCGTTAAGTATGTATTTGCCACCTGTGGGCGAATCTAAGCAGCCCAAAATATTCATCAGGGTACTTTTGCCACTACCACTTGGCCCCATAAGTGCCACGTATTCGTTCTTAAAAATATTGAGGTTAATACCTTTTAACACTGGTATTGCCTGCGTGCCCATGAAATAGGCTTTCTGAATATTGTCTAAGTGTATGATTGAGTTCATATAGTTAATGGTGAGTTGTTAGTGGTGAATGGTGAAAAGTGAAACGAGAAATGTGAAAATTCATCATCAGTTTTTTACTTTTGACTTTTCACATTTCACTATTGACTATCGCTTGATAACTTTTGGTACTTTAAAAAATTGATTGTCTTTGGCAGGTGAATTTAACAATGCTTCCTCTCTACTTACGCTGCCTTGTACAATGTCTTCACGCAAGGCATTTACGCTGTCGCCCATGTGCATCAAGGGTTCTACGCCTGTGGTATCAACCTCTTGCAATTTTTCTACAAAAGCAATCATGTTTTGCAAATCGGCTTTGTAAGCCTCTTTTTCATCATCTGCAAAATGTAATCTTGCCAAATGTGCCAATTTTTCTATCGTTGCATTTGTTACTTCCATACCAACAAAAATACCTGTAAAATAAAGAATAAAGAACAGATTTTTTAATAAATATTGAAAATGGGATGCCTTAAAGGTTTTTAAAGAGAGGCAATAACCTTACTTTCGCTCAACGTTTTAAAAATTGATGAATTAACATGACTAAAATTACAGCTGCCATTACGGCTATTGGTGGATATGTACCTGAGACGAAATTAACTAATTTTGACCTTGAGAAAATGGTAGCAACCAACGACGAATGGATTAGAACAAGAACTGGCATTTCGGAAAGACGCATTTTAAACACGCCCGGTGCTGCAACTAGCAACCTTGCTGTACCCGCAGTAGAAGAAATTTTACGCAAGAAAAACTTAGACCCCAAAGAAATTGATTGCATCATTTGTGCTACAGTTACGCCCGATATGATGTTTCCTTCAACGGCAAATATTATTGCTGATAGAGTGGGTGCAAAAAATGCTTTTGGCTTTGATTTAAGTGCTGCATGTAGCGGCTTTCTATTTGCATTAACCACTGGCGCTAGCTATATTGAGAGTGGCAGATATAAAAAAGTATTAGTGATAGGTGCCGATAAAATGAGTGCCATTGTAGATTATACCGATAGAAATACTTGTATTTTATTTGGTGATGGTGCAGGCGCAGTTTTACTTGAAGCCAATACCCAAGGCTATGGTGTACAAGACAGCTTACTTAAAAGCGATGGTAGTGGGGGTAGTTTATTGTACATGAAAGGTGGCGGATCTTTGCGCCCTGCAAGTGTAGAAACTGTGTTGGCTAAAGAACATTTCATTCACCAAGAAGGTACACAGGTATTTAAGTTTGCCGTAAAAGGTATGGCCGATGTAAGTGCAGAATTGCTAGAAAGAAATGGCCTTACTGGTGATGATATTGCATGGTTAGTACCACACCAAGCTAATTTAAGAATTATTGATGCAACTGCTGATAGATTGGGTTTATCTAAAGACAAAGTGATGATAAACATTGGCCGCTATGGCAATACTACCGCAGCCACCATACCGCTTTGCCTGTGGGATTGGCAAGACAAACTTAAAAAAGGTGATAACCTTGTATTTGCTGCTTTTGGCGGTGGTTTTACTTGGGGCGCTACACTAATTAAATGGGGATTTTAAGCTTTGTCTTAACGGGGATTTAGTAGGATTTTTAGGATAATGCGGATAAAAATACTGTTACAAAATCCCATCAATCAATTTAATCCTACAAAATCAAGGTTCAGACAACCAAATCAAGGTTCAGACAACCAAATCAACGTTCAGACAAACAAATTAACAATTTCTAATCTCATTTTGCTATTATTTTTACAACCCTAAAAACATTACATGAAAAATTTTACAATTGGTTTAAACGCTGCTTTGGTTATTGCGGTAGCTGTATTATTTTATTTGCAATTTTCTAATAAAAAAACGGTGGCAGCACCGTCTGCTAATGCCGCAAGCGGAAGTTTTAGAATAGCTTATTTTGTTGAAGACTCGTTGCAATCTGATTATGCTGGTTTTGATTACTATGTACAAAAATTAAAAGAAGTCGCAATTAATGACGAAAAATTAAGAAGCGAGATGATTGCAAAAAAAAATCAGTTTGATGCGAAATTGAGAGAATACCAAGCTAAGGGGCAAACGATGACGCAAATGGAAGCGGCAAAAGCCAATCAAGATTTAGAACAGCGACAAAAACAATTGCAAGCAGATGCACAACAAATGAATGAGCAAAGCCAAAGCGAAAACCTTAAAATTGTTCTTGACGTAAAAAAGAAAATTGAAGACTATTTAAAAGAGTACAATATAAACAAAACCTACGCTTTCATTATGTCTAGTTCTGCTTCATCCATGTACTATAAAGACAGCACTTACGATATTACCAAAGACTTAATTAAAGGACTAAACGAAAAATACCCTAAGAAAAAATAGTTCATCCACCGCAAATTATTATCTTACAATCCCATCCAAACTAACAGGATGGGATTTTTAATTAGAAACTTATGAGTACTACCAACTTTAAACCAACTTTGGGTTTAGTAGATGCCACGATGATTGTTGCTGGCAGCATGATTGGATCGGGCATTTTTATTGTAAGTGCAGATATTACACGTAACGTAGGCAGCGCAGGCTGGTTAATTGCAGTGTGGTTAATCACCGGGTTTATGACCTTAATTGCAGCCCTTAGCTATGGCGAGTTAAGTGCCATGTTTCCTAAAGCGGGTGGCCAATATGTGTATTTAAAAGAAGCCTATAATCCTTTGGTGGGCTTTCTATATGGTTGGAGCTTTTTCTCAGTAATTCAAACCGGTACTATTGCTGCGGTTGGCGTGGCTTTCTCTAAGTTTTTGGCTTATTTAGTACCAGAATTGGGTAATAATTATTTCTTGTTCAATTTGGGCATTATCAAAATTTATTCTGGTCAATTGGTGGCTATATTCATCATCATTTTACTCACTTATATTAACTCTCGTGGGGTAAAAGAAGGCAAGTTTATACAAACGCTTTTCACGTCTGCCAAACTATTGGCTTTGCTAGGCTTAATTGTGTTTGGTTTTACCTTGGTAAAGCATAGTTATTGGGCAGAAAACTGGCAAACAGGGTTTGTTTCTACCAAAGCAACAGCCACAAATGCTACTGAAACACTTGGTATTACCAATGTATCGTGGATGGGCATTTCTGGTAGTGCTTTATTAGGTGCTATTGCAGCAAGTATGGTAGGTAGTATTTTTAGTAGCGATGCATGGAACAACGTCACGTTTATTGCTGGCGAAATGAAAAATCCACAACGCAATATTGGCTTAAGTTTATTTCTTGGTACACTTATCGTAACCACTATTTACATCTCTGTAAACTTGATGTATTTAAACGTGTTGCCGCTTAACGAAATTGCTTTTGCAAAAGACGACCGTGTGGCTGTAACAGCCGCCAATGCTATCTTTCCTTCGTTTGGCACTACCTTAATTGCCTTGCTAATTATGGTATCTACTTTTGGCTGTAACAATGGTTTAATACTAGCTGGTGCAAGGGTATATTATACAATGGCTAATGATGGTTTGTTCTTTAAAAAAGCAAGCACTCTCAACAAAAATGCCGTACCCGAATGGGCTTTATGGGCGCAATGTGCAGTAGCTGCCATTTTATGTTTAAGTGGTAAGTACGGCGACTTGCTAGATATGATTTCGTTTGTGGTAGTATTGTTCTACATTCTTACCATTTTGGGCATCTTCATTTTGCGTAAAAAACTTCCACATGCCGAGCGACCTTACAAGGCATTCGGCTACCCTATTTTACCAGCATTATACATGCTAATGGGGGCTGCATTTTGTACCTTACTCATTATTTACAAACCACAATACACTTGGCCGGGCTTAATCATTGTTTTAATAGGTATTCCTTTGTATTACATTGCGGTGGCAAATAAAAAGCAAGCAGCTTAGTTATGAATTTTGAGCAGTTATTCGAAGCTTTTAAGGGTAAAAAAGTAGCCGTTGTAGGCGATGTAATGTTAGATACGTATTGGTGGGGCCATGTAGAGCGCATTTCACCCGAAGCACCTGTGCCTGTGGTAGCGGTAGACACCAAAGAATACCGCATTGGCGGTGCTGGCAATGTGGCTTTAAACACAGTGGCTTTGGGTGCGCAAACCTTTATCATCTCTGTAATTGGTGCCGATAAGGATGGCGAAACATTAACCAAATTGTACCAACAACAACACATCAATACCCAATATTTATTAGCCGCTAGCGATAGAATAACCACTAATAAAATACGCATCATAAGCCGTAACCAACAAATGATGCGCCTTGATGAAGAATTAATTACCGATATTTCTACTGACTTGCAAGCACAACTGCTGCAACAAGTACAACTCTGCATTGCAAACAATAAGCCCGATGTGCTAATATTTGAAGACTACAATAAAGGCGTATTAACCGAAGGTTTAATAGCCCAATTGATTGCTTTATGCCAAGCAAATGGCATTGTAACCACGGTGGATCCTAAGCGTAAGAACTTTTTTGCCTACAAAGGGGTAGATATGTTTAAGCCCAATCTTAAAGAAGTAAAAGAAGGGCTAAATATTAGCCTAGAAGCCTTAAACACCGCCACTTTAAGCGAGGTACATACACAGTTACAGGCACATTTACAACACCAAATTTCATTTATCACTTTATCGGAAAAAGGTGTGTTTTATAAAGATGCTACCCAAGCCAATATCATCCCTACGCACATACGCAATATAGCCGATGTAAGTGGTGCAGGCGATACTGTAATTGCAGTAGCATCGCTAGTGTACGCTACTTCAAAAAACATGAACCTTGCAGCCGAAATGGCCAATATTGCTGGCGGTCTTGTATGCGAAGAAGTAGGTACTGCTGGTATTAATAGGCACAAGCTTTTGAAAGAATGTGAGTTGTTGTTGGGGTAAATGGTTTTTACGATGGCATCCGCCACCCAATTAAAACTATCCTAAAAAAAATTTTGCCTTTAACGCAATATATATCAAATAAATTAAGCGGATAACGAAAAATATTAAGTATTTAGCACAAGTAAATAACATTTTTTGGAGCATATTTATTGATTAAAATTATTAAATATTGATTGTGTTTGATTAGTAATTAAGTTTTGCATCAATGCAGCCCTAATTATGCAATGCTGTGGCTTTACGAAATCTATTAGCCTAAATAGTTACGAAATATTTATTTAGATCCCCTATTTTCGTAGTTCTCAAAGTCTTTATGGTTGCGGTTTGCAGCCGTCTTTATCTTTAAAAAACATTGCTTGTTATTGGTTATTTAGAAAAAAAATTTGGATTATCGTTTTAATGTGTTTTTTTTACACATTATTTGTTAGATATGGTAATTTTAATTGCTGTATCAAACAATTTCTAACGATTGTCAGAAAACAGAAAACACTTAGCAATGCCTTTACAACTAATTTTTAAACTTCGGTATCGTACTCAATTTGGTCAAACTTTATATATAACAGGTAATCACGAATTATTAGGCAATCATTCTCTTGATAAAGCCGTACCAATGCAATACCAGGATGGTAATTTTTGGTCGGTAAGTTTTACAGAAGCGCAACTAGCCAATATAGATACATTAATTACTTACAATTATGTACTTAAAAATAGCGATGGTAGCACTGTAACAGATTGGGGCAACGATAAAACCTTTAACCCCAAAACATTCACCACTAACGATGTTGTAATTATTGATGCATGGAACCATGCAGGTTATTTTGAAAACGCATTTTACACAGTGCCTTTTCAAGAAGTGTTGCTAAAAGCTAATTATACCGATGTAGCCGTTAAAGCACCAAAGAAAGTTACCCATATTTTTAAAGTAAAAGCACCGTTATTAGCTAAAGGACAAACCCTTTGTTTATTAGGCAACGATAAAGTTTTGGGTAAATGGAACACGTCTAAAGCAACGTTGATGCGTAGGGCCGAAGGCGATATGTATTACGAAGTAGCTGTTGATTTATCTACCGCAACTTTTCCATTAAGCTACAAATATGGTGTGTACAATATTGAGCAAAAACAATTTGCTTACTACGAAAACGGTGCCAACAGATTGCTATTTAACGAAGCCTCAAAAAGCAGGCAAACCATTGTAAACGATGGCTTTGCTATATTGACTAATAACCAATGGAAAGGCGCAGGGGTGGCTATTCCTGTATTTAGTTTAAAGTCTAACAAAAGCTTTGGTGTAGGCGAATTTACCGACATGCATTTGCTGGTAGATTGGGCAAAAAAAGTAGGTTTAAAGCTCATTCAAATTTTACCAATAAACGATACTACGGCAACGTATAAGTGGATGGATTCTTACCCTTATGCGGCTATTTCTGCATTTGCATTGCATCCTATTTACTTAAATGTATCACAGGTTGCCGATGCAGCCAATCAGCCTATTGTAGCGGCTTACCAACAACAACGCCAGCAGATTAATTACTTAGCCAATGTAGATTATGAAGCTGTAATGGCTGCAAAAACAGCCATCATCAAGCAATTGTATCCACTACAAAAAACAGCTACTTTTAAAAGTGATACTTACAAAACATTCTTTCTGCAGAACAAACATTGGCTAGTACCCTATGCTAGTTTCTGTTATTATCGTGACCAATACGGTTCGCCAGAATTTACCCAATGGCCTGCCAATAATCAATTTTTACAAGCAGATATTGATGCCTTGGTAGCAGAAGATGCACCTACTTACGATGCAGTGGCTATCAACTATTTCATACAGTTTCATTTACACCAACAATTAAAAGCGGCTACACAATATGCCCACCAAAATGGTGTAGTGGTTAAGGGCGATATTGCCATTGGTATTTACCGTGATAGTGTAGATGCTTGGCAGCAACCAGAGTTATTTCACATGCAATTACAGGCCGGTGCGCCACCCGATGATTTTGCTGTTAAGGGGCAAAACTGGGGCTTTCCTACCTACAATTGGCAGCGCATGAAACATGATGGCTTTGCCTGGTGGAAGCAACGTTTTGAGCAAATGAGCCATTATTTCGATGCCTTTCGTATTGACCATATTCTTGGCTTCTTCCGCATTTGGAGCATCCCTTTACATGCTGTTGAAGGCATTATGGGCTATTTTGTACCCGCTTTTCCGGTATATAAAAATGAGTTTAACGAGCGTGGTATTTGGTTCAATTTGCAACGCTATACCAAACCACTCATTAACGAAGGCGCACTGTGGCATATTTGCGGCCATAACAACAATTACATTAAAGCCAACTTTTTGCATTACGATGGCTTTGGCAACTATACTTTAAAAGCCGAGTTTAATACACAGCGCAAGGTTGAGCAATATTTTGCCCAACAAGAAACATCGCATTTTAACCAAGCGATTAAGCAACATTTGTACGACTTAATTAGCAACGTGATTTTGTTTGAAGTTGAAGGCAGCAACGGCGAGCAATTTCATTTTCGTTTTTCAATGGCACACACTACATCGTTTAAGCAATTGGCCAGCGATACGCAAGAAAAACTCAATGCCTTGTATGTTAACTATTTCTTCCGCCGCCAAGATGCGTTTTGGAAAGAAGAAGCCCTACAAAAACTACCAGCTTTAAAGCGTACAACTAATATGCTTATTTGTGGCGAAGATTTAGGTTTGGTGCCAGATTGCGTATCGGATGTAATGAAGCAACTAGGCTTGCTAAGTTTAGAAATTCAGCGCATGCCTAAAAACCCTGCCACCGAATTTTTTCACCCCAACGATGCGCCTTACCTCAGCGTGGTTACGCCATCTACACACGACATGAGTACCATTCGTGGTTGGTGGGAAGAAGACAAACCTCGCATACAAAAATTCTTCAACCACCAACTAGGGCAGTGGGGCATTGCACCTGTATTTTGCAGCGGTTGGCTCAACAAAGCCATCATCAACCAGCACTTGTATTCGCCAGCTATGTGGAGCATTTTTCAACTGCAAGATTTGCTAGGCATCAACGAAGGCATTCGCAGACAAAACCCCAACGATGAGCGCATTAATGTACCAGCCATCACACCGTTTTACTGGCGTTACAGAATGCATTTGTCACTTGAAGATTTACTTAATAGCCACAATTTCAACGAAGAATTGACCAATAGCATACAGCAAAGCGGTAGGGCATAGGAGCGAAGTATTTTTATGTAACTAGCAGTAGTACTACTATTTGGCTTCGGTTGTGTCACTCACTTGTACGTTCTGTTCACTATGCAGCTTTTATTGTAGCGTAGTATTTTCACGCAAAGAAACAAAGGAGGCAAAGTATGTTTCTGTTGCTTCGCTTTTACGCAAAATCAATAGCCTAGTAACCTAATAACCAAACTTTTTATACAAGTAAGATATTTACAATCGTACTATTAATCCCGAAGGGATGAGAAGATTGTAGCATGTTAAAAAGCCACAGTAGTTTAGAACTCTGAAAGGGTGATATGAAACCCTATGCCATCCCTTCGGGATTTAGATGATTGCGCTATTGTATTCTACAAAAATTGCAGCCTTTCAGGCTTTTAGCAGCTTCTAAAAAAGATGGGTTGCATTCACTTGTGCAGACGTAGATAAAAGCTAATATAAATTTGCACAAATCAGCGAAATCTGCAAGCAAAAAATATTTCGCAGCAGGCAAAAAACATTTTCTCACACAACCAGTTGTGACAAACTGACTTGTAAAAACATAACTAGACATTCGGAAAACGCAACTGGGCACTCGGAAAACATAACTGGGCGCACCTGACTGACAACTGGGCAGTCTTTTACCCTAACTGGGCATTAGAAAAATGCAACTAGGTGCAAGATGAAAGTAACTGGATGTTGGGGTGGGATAACTGGTTAGATATTCTGTTAAAAGTGTGTGGTGTAGTTTTATGGTAGGTGAGTAAAATTTATATAAGTGCTTTGTAGAAATACTATTGCTAATTATGAATTGTGGTATATTGCAATCATTGGCTTTGGTTTGATAGTTTTTTTAAATTTTGTTAATGTTTAAATATCTTGAAATGAGTTATCAAGGATTATTAGATTCGGATGAATGGCGTAATAAAAGAGACCTTGTAGTTAAAAGGGATAACTTTTGTTGTCAAAGGTGTTTCAACAGGAGGCTTATTGAAAACCACACTATTTATAGATTTTTAGCACATCGACTATCAATAGTTGAGGGGCGTAGTTTTATCGTGGCTACAATATTTAAGGGTGGAAACTTTAATGATACATTCACAATTTTTCTTAATCCTGATTTTTTTGAAACTATATTCGATAATGGTCATCAATTAATTTTTTTGATTGATGATACTTTAAAAGATGAAAATACCTATTTAAATTATACTGCAATATTTGGGTTCGGTTTAAATTCAGAAGTTGAATATAATAAGTGTAAGAATCAAAATGATTTTAAGTCTTTTAATAATTGGATTGACGTTAAAGGGCTACATGTACATCACACATTTTATCAAGAGGGTAAGGTGCCATGGGATTATCCAGAAAAAAGTTTAATCACGCTTTGTAAGTATTGTCACGAAGATTTACATCAGACTGTAGCGATACGAGTTTGTAGTTCAAACTATTTACCATTGGAACAGCGAATTTTTATTGCCTGTACAAGGTGCAACGGTACAGGTTATATCCATCAATATAAACATGTAGAAGCTGGAATCTGCTTTGCTTGTAATGGCGAAAGATATTTAACTTAGAATAATACAATTACCAACTTACAATTCGTGTAATTCGCTCAAATTCGTGTCATCAAGAACATAAAATTCGTGTAATTCGTGTAATTCATTTAATTCGTGTAATAAAAACATAAAATTCGTGTAATTCGTGTAATTGATTTAATTCGTGTAATTCGTGTAATTCATTTAATTCGTGTAATAAAAACATAAAATTCGTGCAATTCGTGTAATTGATTTAATTCGTGTAATAAAAACATAAAATTCGTGCAATTCGTGTAATTCATTTAATTCGTGTAATGAAAAAATAAAATTCGTGTAATTCGTGTAATTCATTTAATTCGTGTAATGAAACTCTACTACAGCAAACACGAACTACCTTTTCAATATCCATTTACCATTTCTAATGGCCGTACCAAAACGCACCAACCAACTTTGGTGGTAGCATTACAAATAGGCAATTTCATTGGCTTTGGCGAAGCACCAGCCATTACTTACTACAACATTACTGTAGATGAAATGATAGCAGATATAGAAGCCAAAAAGCCATTTATAGAAAAATTTGCCCTCACAGAACCGCAACGTTATTGGCATTATTTGCACCATCTATTTCCAAAAAATCCGTTTTTAGTATGTGCTTTAGACATGGCTTGCTGGGATTTATTTGGCAAAATGAAAGGTAAATTACTGTATGAGTTATGGGAAACAAAATGGGAAAACACACCACCAACCGATTACACCATTGGCATAGATACCATTGAAAAAATGGTAGAGAAAATGCAAGCAAAGCCTTGGCCCATTTACAAAATAAAGCTTGGTACAGATGAGGATATTGCCATCATGGAAGCCATGAGGCAACACGCCGATGCTAGGTTTAGAATAGATGCCAATGCCGGTTGGACGCTTGAAGAAGCCCTACATAAAATTCCTTTATTGAAAAATTTAGGGGTTGAATACATAGAACAACCATTGGCCAAAGACAATTGGGATGGCATGAAGGTTTTGTATGAACATTCGCCTTTGCCATTATTTGCCGATGAAAGTTGTGTGTTTGAACAAGACGTAGAAAAATGTGCAGGTCATTTTCATGGCATTAACATAAAGCTTACCAAATGCAGCGGCATTACACCTGCATTACGAATGATAGAACAAGCCAGAAAATTAGGTTTAGAAGTAATGATGGGCAGCATGAATGAGTGCACCATTGGCTCAGCAGCCATTGCTAATTTTTTACCACAATTAGACCATGTAGATATGGATGGGCCTTTGCTTCAAACCGAAGATTTAGCTACTGGTATTCAATTTAACTTTGGCGAAGTGAAGCTATTAGGCAAAGCAGGTTTGGGTATTCAAGTAAATTTGTAGTATGACACTAGAAAGAAGCGAAAAATTATTGAAGGTTTTAAGCCAAAGGCAAACGAACCTAACCGTTGTATTAGAAAACGTACAAGATCCACGCAACATTACAGCGGTAATGCGTACTTGTGAGGCCGTTGGTATTCAAGATATTTACATCATCAATACCACGCAACCACGCTTTGAAAAGTTTGCGTTTAAAAGCGGTAGCAGCAGTAGCAAATGGCTTACCATACATCAGTTTGATAGTATTGCTGAATGTTTTGCCAAATTGCGAACCAAATTTGAAGTCATCTTAACTACGCATTTATCTGCAAAAGCAATAGATTTATACAGCATTAATTTTACACAAAGTATTGCATTGGTTTTTGGTAATGAACACAGTGGTGTAAGCGATGAAGCCAATGATTTAGCCGATGGAAATTTTATCATTCCACAAATGGGCATTATACAGAGTTTAAACATTTCGGTAGCCTGCGCTGTAAGTATTTACGAGGCTTACCGACAAAAGACTAATGCAGGGCATTACCAACAATCAACAATGCCTAAACCACAAATGCGAGCATTACGCAAGCAATGGGGTTTTGATAAAGAAAAATAATTTAAAGACGTTAAACAATGAAAAAAATAAGTTTGATTTTACTAGCTGCTTTGCTAGCTAGTTCAGTGAGTTTTAGCCAAACCATTAAAAAAGTAAAAATTACCGATGTACTTAAAATGGCTGATACAGCTACAAGCCCTTTGGTAATTAACTTTTGGGCTACTTGGTGTGGCCCTTGTGTAAATGAGTTGAAATGGTTTGAAAAAACTATTGCAGAATACCAAAACGTGAATATCTTATTGGTGAGTTTAGATTATGGTGAGGATTATCCAAATGCGATAGCCAAGTTTGCCAAAATCAAAGGTTACAAAGCACCAATTGTATGGTTAAATGAAACCGATGCCAATATGTTTTGTGCTAAAGTTGATAAAAGATGGCAAGGAACCATACCTGTAACCTTAATGGTGAATAACGCAAAAGGGTATAGAGAATTTTACGACCATCAATTACCTGAAGCACAGTTAAAAATTGCTTTAAACAAATTGGTAGAATAATATTTGAAGATACATTTGTTGTTTATTTTGTTTAATATGAAGCTGTTTTATTCAACTGATTTTACGGCTTTATTTTTTTTTAATTTTCTTTTAAGTCTTTCAAATTCAATACAGACAAGGGTTTTAGAGGGAATAGAAAAAAAAGTTAAAAAATATTTGAAAAAAAAGTACAAAGGATTTTGAAAAACGAACTTTTCTTCTACCTTTGCAATCCCGAAAAATAAGGAAGGTTCTTTTAAATAACACACAAGCCGAAATAGCTCAGTTGGTAGAGCAACTGATTTGTAATCAGTAGGTCGCTGGTTCGACTCCAGTTTTCGGCTCCGAGTAATTAAGAAATAGCTCAGT
>JASGCX010000100.1:0-82 GCA_030053925.1 Flavobacterium sp. | reverse complement strand
GCAGAGCATCCCGATTAAAAATCGGGAAGGTCGCTGGTTCGACTCCAGTTTTCGGCTCCGAGTAATTAAGAAATAGCTCAGT
>JASGCX010000099.1 GCA_030053925.1 Flavobacterium sp. | reverse complement strand
GTTGGTTACGGTGTATAAACGCACACTGTAACTGCCCGATGCTGCGTAGCGGTGCGATGGATGTTGTACCGTATCGGTAGAAGCATCGCCGAAAGACCAATGCCAAGAAGTGATAGTACTTCCTTTGCCATCGGTAGAATCTTTAAAATAAGTGGTATCTCTAAAACAGGGTTCGTTTACAACAGAAAAATTGGCTTTCGCCTGCGGATAAATAGTTGCAATACTTTGGGTGGTATCTTTTACACAACCAAACACAGAGGTAGCAGTAAGTTTTACAGTAAATGGCCCAACGGCATTAAAATTATGTGTGGGATTTTTAACACTATCAATACCACCATCACCAAAATTCCAAGCGTATTTAAACGTTGTAGACGTATCGGTTATTGTTGTGGTATTGGTAAATGTAGCTGTACCTTGTGGTAGGCACACAACACTAGGAACAATAAAATTTGGTATAGGGTAAGGATGAACAACTAAGTTTTTTGTAAACGCACTGCTTTTACAACCTGTGTTATTTTCTACAACCAGACTTATTGTATAAGTACCAGCAGTATTATAAACTTGCGTTCTAGTTGCATTGGTAGTTAAGGTATCTTTTTGGCCATTACCATAATCCCAATACCATTTTAAAATTGTACCAGTAGCAATAGTAGACGAATCGGTAAATGAAATTGTATTTCCAGAACAAGTATTGTTACTTATACCAAAGTTTGCAACGGGTGCTGCGGCTAAATCAAATGCAATAGTTGTATCGCCAATACAACCAAAATCTGTAATTGGCCGGTAACGTATATTATAGGTTTTTGGAAGTGCAAATTTATGCGATGGATTTTTTAAGCTGTCTTGCGTGCCATCATCCCAATACCATAAACCATTTACCACATTACTACTTCCTAATCCTGTAGAAGCATCTGTAAAAGGTATAGAATCAGAAATACATCTTGCAGTGTTCACTAAAAAATTGGCGTTTGGTATATTGCTAATTACAACAGGAATATCATACTCAGCATTGCTAGTACCACAACCATCTGGTGTGGGGTTATTTGCATACAACTTTATGGTATCTGTGCCCGCTCTTGAATAAGTAAATGTTTTACTACCAGCACCATTTGCAGGGCTATAATAATATAAATTTTGACCACCAATTACTGTTGCACTATCGTACACAGGCGTTACAGGGCCAATGGTTGTATTGGGTGAAATATTGGTATTTGTAGCCCCACCAAAATCCCAAGTAACAGAAGTTGGTTGATAAGACAATGGCACCGAAAACTGAAAAGGTGTACCCACACAAGTGGCCGCAAAGCTTAAACGAGCATAAGGGTTTTGAAATACAGGTGTGTACAAATCTTTAATATTAGTACCCGCATTGTAGCCATAGCTTTCTGCATTGCCAAAACCATAAGCAATGGCATTAAAACCTGTATCTGAATACAAATTATGAGAACCTGAACTTACTGGAAAAATAGCATAGGAATAGTTAGCATCCTGTGGGTGTGTAATAAAACTAGCTGTTTTAGAAGCGCCATCTAGTTTAAAACTTTTTGTACCACCGTTTTTAATTATTACATTAATATAGCTTTGTAGAATTTGATCTTTAGCAGCAGAATAAAGTGTAATATTATTGATAGTTTGTTCTACAGGACTTAAATAAATCATTTCGGGATCGCCACCAATGCCATTATTATTATAGTTAGGATTACCATCCTGCCCTTGTGTAGTACAAAACTGAGCAACGTTAATAGGTTTATCGGCTTCAATTAAATTCCAAACACCATTAGCAGTATTTGCAACACTAGTACCATTGCCAGGAACAGATAATGGCGTAGAATTTTTTAACTCATAAAAAAAATTGCTTTTTAAGTAAGATGTAGACAAAACAACGCCATTTAATTTAACAACAGTTGTGGGGTCTGTAACACATATACGATAATAATTATTGGGTTGAGAGCCAGTAGGTGAAGTTAAATATTTTAACCCCCAAGCACTTGCAGGTAAAGCTTGCGCAAATAAATTATCGGCACTACCATTTTGGTTAGAGCCACCAATACTCATTTTACCAGCACCACAAAACACGGCTATCTTTTTACAACTACCACCCGAACTAATAGTTCTAATTCTAGTGCCAGTTAAATCTGTACCTTTTGCTGAAGTAGTTGTACCCATGAGGCTATAAATCTGCCCTTTATTAAGGGTTACTATAAATGGTGTGCCTGCTGTTTTTCCATTTTTATTAACTACCGATGGGGTTATTTCTACTTGCGTATTATCTTCTACCGCCACTACAAAAGCAAAAGAATTTGCATAATTCGCATTAGAAGATTGATTGTAACTTATTACATAATAATCCTTACCCAACGTATTGGTAGGAAATAATAAAGATGTACCAGAAATTGAACCGTTGTATATGTGTGCATAGGCTACAATATCAACATCACTAGAAATATGAATACCACGATTAAAATACCCCGTATCAGAAATACGAGCGTCCTGTGTGCCAGTTTTTGGCAAAGGTGTATAGGGCAAACTATCAAGGGTTGATGTAACATTACCTGCTGTAACCTTATATGTTTGCTTGTAGCCATTTGATGGCATTTCTACTGTAACATTGGCGTTTTTATCAGAGGTAAAGTATAGCACCATTTGCTGTGTACCGCCACTTGCTATCACTGTGCCCGAGGTATTCATTTGGCAGTGATAGCCATAACCTAACCAAAAATCTTTCCCTTTGTTAGAGAAATTTTGAGCAGATACAATAAGAAACAATATTGAGCAAACAATAGATAGTAATACTTTTTTCATGCAGTTACGTGTGATACTAATTGATTAGAAGCGGAAATTTAAGTTTAAATTCAATTGCAAACATTTTTTTTACAAACAAAAACATATAGACGCTGCTTGTAAGTTATATGTTGCCTTTCAATAAATTCTTTGCATTTGGTCCTTCACAGAACAACAAATCTAAAATACTTAAATTGGGTTGAAAGCCGATTTTGCTCTCAAAAACTTGCGTGTATTTAATAATATCTTTTTGCAACTGAAAATCTTTGGGCATAAAAAAATTTCTATTATCTGTTATGTATTTCAATTCTTCTTTTGCTTGATATGCTGCGGAAAATCCTATTGCATTATTTAATTTAAGTATGCTTTTTGTCCAGTTCAGTAATTCAGTATTCAAATCTACCAAATAATTATGCTGACATTTTAACATCTTTTCAATATCATAAATAAAATATTCAAAAAAAGGAGATTTGCCATAACAACTCTTAATTGTTTTAATATGTTGCAGTTGCCAAGGTTGCGAGTAATCTATTTTTACTTCACACATCAATTGCCTTTTATTACGCCCACCAATTATAGGAATACTTAAATCTATCAATCCATTACTACCAGCAAGGGTACATCTGTTGCGAAAACTCATTTTTTGATAGTTATCAAATACCTCAATTATAGTATTTGTATGTATAAACAAACGCCTATAGTAATTAACGCTTCCAAAGTATTGACTATCAGCAATTTGTGTGTTGTTTACTAACATAAAATCGGTTTTCATTTTCTTCAATATTTATCAGGTTATTTTAAGTATTTTAGCGATAAAATTTACAATAAAAAATAATGGCAATTAATTACAATCACTTAATAATCAGTCATTTAAGACAATTTTATTAAACTAAAGATATTGGCGTAACTATTTTAGCCTTACACAATATTTGTAACAGGCAAAAACTAAACTACTTAGCATGTAAACACATAGTTAAAGATAAAGCATAAATTTGAATTACGCCCATATTTACCTATTTTGCAGCAAATACTATTAACATGAAAAAATACGGCCTGTTTTCGCTCCTATTGTTCATTTTGCTTTGCATGGCTTGCGCCAAACCAAAAGCCTTTGAATACCGAGAATTGAAAAACGTACAATTACAACAAGCTAACTTAGATAAGACCAACCTGACATTTCAACTGGTTTATTTTAACCCTAACAAGTTTGCAGTTGATTTAAAGCGTGTAGATGGCGAGGTTTATATTAACAATAATTACTTAGGAAAAGTAATTTTAGATACCGCAATGCACATTAATAAATTAAGCGAATTTACCATATCTAGTACTCTTTCTGTAAATACTATAAGTGTTTTAAAAAATTCAATTAGCGGCTTTTGGGGCAACGAAACGCTAATTAAAGTAATAGGTACTACACGTGTAGGCAGGTTAGGATTTTATAAAACAGTACCCTTTAACTACGAGGCTAAACACCAATTAAAGCTTTTTTAAGTTCAAAAAAGCACATTTACAAACTTTCGGCCAAAGCAAAATTTTCTTCAAAAATTTTTGCTTTGAGAGCCTTGTATATATTAATACTACAATATTTTAATATACACTTAACCAACCAATTGTAAAACTGAAGCTAAATGGGCAAATACATGCAAATTAAATGATTATATAAAAATAAATACTAGACCTAATTACATCAATAATTATTTCTTTAATTCGTAAAAATATACCTAATAAGCCGTGTGCATTGGCTTAATTATTGCGTAAAGCCATTTTTTTAGAAAACCAAAAATTCATGGCAACAAGCAGCAATGTATCTATCGGCAATTCGCTAAAAAAGTTTTACCAAATACTGCGTTTAGATAAGAAAGATATTTCTTCTATCTATGCGTTTGCTATTTTAGCTGGTATTGTATCTCTATCATTACCCCTTGGTATTCAAACAATTATCAGTTTTGTAATGGCTGGTTCTGTATCTACGTCAATTATTATTTTAATTGTATTAGTAGTTTTGGGTACATTTTTAAATGGCTTGCTACAAGTAAGGCAGCTTGAAATTATTGAAAAACTAAAACAGAAAATTTTTCTACGTTATGGTTTAGAATTTAGCGACCGCCTACCAAAACTTGATACAGAAAAGTTGGACAAATATTATTTACCAGAGCTTGTAAACCGTTTCTTCGATACAATTTCTTTACAAAAGGGGCTTGATAAATTGCTATTAGATGTGCCTGCTGCAATTATTCAAACATTATTAGGTTTATTATTATTAGCTTTCTACCACCCTATTTTTATTGGTTTTGGTGCTTTGCTGCTACTTATCATTATATTAATATTGCGCTATACATCGCCGCAAGGCTTGGCTTTAGCTATGCAATCGAGCGATTATAAATACAAAGTAGCATCTTGGTTACAAGAAACTGCAAGAGTGGTAAAATCATTCAAATACGCCAAAAGCACTTTAAATGTAGATAAAACAGACAGCTTAATAGGCAAGCATTTAGATGCTAGAACGCAATATTTTAAAGTGTTGCTAGTGCAATTTTGGAGTCTTATTAGCTTTAAAATAGTAATAACCGCAGCAATGCTAATTGTAGGCACATTATTATTAGTTGATCAGCAGATAAATGTGGGTCAGTTTATTGCTGCCGATATTGTGATTATTACTATTATTGGCTCGGTAGAAAAACTAATTTTAAGTTTAGATAAAGTGTACGATGCCCTAGTTTCGATAGAAAAATTGAGTAAGGTTACAGAAGCAGAAATTGAAAACGACGGTTCTTTGGTACTAGATAATACAATACAAAAAGGCGTTTCTATTGAATTTAGAAACACAAACTATGGCTTTGAAGGAGGCAAACAAATAATTAGCAATCTAAGTTACCATATTCCTGCCGGTCAGTTAGTATATGTTTCGGGGGCATCTGGCTCTGGTAAATCTACTTTAATGCGCTTACTTACAGGTACTTTAAAGAATTTTGATGGCGGTATTTTAATTGATAATCAGCCAATTAAAAGCTATAATTTACAAAGTTTAAGAATAGCAACGGGTATTTTATTAAATAGTCAGGATATTTTTCATGCTACTTTAAGAGAAAATATTACTATGGGTAATCCTGCTATTGATGTGGTAGAATTGAGTCAATATGTAGAAAAATTAGGCTTGACAGATTTCGTACAATCACACAGTGAGGGTTACAACTATAAACTTGATCCATCAGGCAAAAAACTACCAAAAACCATTAGGCAAAAAATATTATTAACTAGGGCTTTATTGGGTAAAAACAGATTATTACTACTTGAAGAACCATTTGAAAACTTAGATGAATCTTCAAGAAAAGCATTATTTGACATCATTAAAAATAGAAAAAATTGCACGGTTTTAATTGCATCTAATGATACAAAAATTGCCAAAGTCTGCGACACCGTTTTACACTTACAAAAGGATTAATCATATTTAATATCATTTATTTACAATGAACAGTTTCATTAATATAGATATAGAATCGCAAGTAGAAAATAGCCACTTAAAAGCCTTTAAAAAAGTGTATCACATAGAAAAGCGGGGGCAAGTGAAAAAGTGGTTATGGTGTTTTTTAATAATACTAGTGCTCGTTTTATTTTTACCTTGGACCCAAAATATTAGAGCAAAAGGTGCGGTTACAACGTTAAGGCAAGAGCAAAGACCACAGGAATTAAACACCATTATTGCTGGTAGAGTATTAAAATGGTATGTAAAAGAAGGCGATTTTGTAAACGAAGGCGATACCATTTTACAATTGGGTGAGGTTAAAGTAGATTATTTTGACCCACAATTACTAGCACGTACACAACAACAAATAGATGCAAAACAACAAAGCATAGAAGGGTATAAAAACAAAGCAGGTACTGCCGAAATTCAAGCTTCGGCTTTGCTTCAGGGTCAAGTTTTAAAACTACAATCTCTTGATAACAAGATTTTACAACAACATTTAAAAGTAGCTAGCGATAGCACCGATTTAATTGCGGTAAATAATGAATTAAGTGCGTACAAGCGGCAAATTGATGCGGCTAAAATTATGCTAGACAGCGGTGCTATTTCGCTTACAGAGTTTGAGAAAAGACGTGTGAATTTTCAAAATGGTACAGCTAAAAAAATAAGCACAGAAAATAAATTAGCACAAGGCAGGCAAGAATTAATAAACCTGAGAATCGAAAAAAACAGTGCTGTTCAAGAGTACACAGACAAAATTTCTAAAGCAGAAGGCGATAAATTTTCATCTTTATCTAGCGCAGCTTCTACCGAGGCAGATGTTTCTAAATTACAAAACCTATATGCTAGTTACGATGCAAGAAACAAGCTGTATTACATTTTAGCACCACAAAGCGGGCAAATTACCAAAGCAAAAAAAGCTGGTATAGGCGAAATGCTTAAGGAAGGCGAAATGATTGTAGAAGTGGTACCAACCAATATTCAGTACGCTGTTGAAATGTTTGTAGAACCAATGGATTTGCCACTAATAAGCATGGGGCAAAAAGTACGCTTTGTATTTGATGGCTTTCCTGCAATTATATTTAGTGGCTGGCCACAAAATAGCTATGGTACGTTTGGCGGTATTGTAGCCGCAGTTGAAACTTCGGTAAGCGATAACGGTAAATTTAGAGTGCTGGTAGCAGAAGACCCAAGCGATAAAAAATGGCCTAACATGTTAAGAATGGGCGGTGGCGCAAGCGGTATTGCTTTGCTTAAAAATGTACCAATTTACTACGAATTGTGGCGTAATATTAATGGCTTTCCACCAGACTATTACAAGGCTGGAAAAACAGATAAGCCTAAGAAAAAATAATTGCTGAAAGAAGTAATGAAACTACAAAAAATGATTGACCGATTTTTAATACATACTAATAACAACACTCAAAAGCAGCCCAATGGCTATAAACTTTGGTTGATGCTAATGTTGAGTGTATTATTTGTTGGCAAAATGTTTTCACAAACAGCAAAGCAAAACGTTTACGCACTAGACTCATTTATTGCGCAAATAAAAAAATATCACCCAATTGCTAAACAAGCTGATATTCAGGTAGATAAGGCTGCCGCCGAGTTACTGTTGGCCCGTGGTAGCTTCGATCCTACAATAGCCTTAGATGCAAGCAGAAAAACATTTGATGGCAAAAATTACTATTACTACACCAATCCAGAATTAGGCGTACCACTACCTGTTGGTAATATAAAAACCGGTATTGAAAACAATGGTGGCGATTATATTACGCCTGATGTTACTAAGGGAAAAACCAGTTATTTAGGTTTAGAAATACCATTGGCAAAAGGCTTATTAATTGACAAAAGACGAGCCGTATTGCAACAAGCAAAACTGTATCGCAACCAAAGCGAACAAGAACGCTTAACCATACTTAATAACTTGCTATTTGATGCTTATACCACTTATTGGCAATGGGCTGGCAGTTTTCAGCAATACAAATTGTTTTCTCAGTTTACTGAAATTGCAAGCAATAGATTGCGCTTGTTACGTATAGCTTACAATAATGGCGACCGTGCCATGATGGATACAGTTGAAGCATTTACACAATTGCAAAACTATCAGTTAATGCAAAGCGATGCCATGTTGAGATGGAACAATGCAAAGCTTGAGTTGTCGAACTTCTTGTGGTTAAACAACGATAGCAGCTATTTTTTACCAGAAAATTATATCCCAGAAACCTTACAATTTAGTGCTACCAATGCACAGCAGCTAGAAGATATTTTGGCAAAATCGGCAGAGCAAAACCCATTGCTAAAAGCTTATGATTTTAAATTAAACAGCTTAGAAGTAGAGCGAAAATTAAAATTTCAAAGCCTTCTACCCTATGTATCGCTGAAAGCCAATCTATTAAACAAAGATTATTACGCCTTAAAAAATGTAAGCACTAATTTTATTCAAAATAATTACAAATGGGGTATTGATTTTAAAATACCCATTTTCTTACGAGAAGCTAGAGGCGATTACAAAAAAGCGCAGTTAAAAATAAAAGAGACAAGCCTAGAATTTATAAATAAAAAACAGCAAACTAATACTAAAATAAGAAGCTATTACAACGACTTTTCTGCTTTAACCCAGCAGTTGCTAATTGCACAAACAATGTATGCTAACTATCAAGCATTGCTTAAAAACGAAGAACTAAAATTTACACAAGGTGAAAGTTCTTTATTCTTGGTAAATAGTAGAGAAAACAAAGTAATAGAGCTGTTGCAAAAACAAATAGAACTAAACATTAAATACTATAAAGCCAAATATGCAGTTGAATGGGCTGCTGGTTTATTAAAATAATTAACACAAAAAAACAAGCCCTCGTTAGACAACAAGGGCTTTTAACCAAAACAAACTAAAATGATGATTTTTTTAGGAATATTGAAATAGATTAATGCTTTTTTTGAGCAAATAACCATCTAAATAGTAGACAAATGTAGCGCATTATATTTGCATTTACCAAGAAATAATTGCTTAAAAAAAATTAACACAATGACGAGAAGAATAATGGTCTTAACTGTACTAACGGCTTTACCTACAGTAGTAAATGCTCAAAGCAGCTATCAGCAAACCATAGATAAATGGTACAATAAACGCATAGAAAGCTTGAAAGCACAAAACGGCTGGCTAAACCTTGTTGGGCTTTTTTGGCTAAAAGAAGGCAAAAACACTTTTGGCAGCGATAAGCAAAATAACATTGTGTTTCCTACAGGTAGCATTGCAGCACAAGCTGGTTATTTTAAAAGAAAAGGCAATACCGTAAAACTGGTAATTGCCCAAGGTGCAAACATTACTATTAATGGTAAGCCTGTAAAAGAAGCCATTGTTTTTCATCAAAATTTATTAACAACACCTACAGCAGTAGCAGGTAATTTAAAATGGAGCATTATAAAACGAGACAACAAAATTGGCATTAGATTAAGAGATATTAAAAGCCCCGCCATTGCTGCATTTAAAGGCATTGAACGCTTTGCAGTTGATAGTATTTGGAAATTTGAAGCAACGCTACAACCTGCACCTAAAGCTAGTATTGCTATTACCAATGTACTTGGGCAAACTAATAACCAACAATCGCCTGGCAAATTGCTATTTACTATTAATGGCAAGCAATACAGCCTAGATGCATTGGAAGAAGGTAATGAATTGTTCATCGTTTTTGGTGATGTAACAAGCGGTAAAACCACCTACCCTGCCGGCAGGTTTTTATATGCTAACAAACCAGATGCAAACGGCAAAACCATTATCGATTTTAATAAAGCGCACAATCCGCCATGCGCTTTTACAGATTTTGCAACCTGCCCTTTACCACCCAAACAAAATATTTTGCCAATAGCTATTACGGCTGGTGAAAAACATTTTGGTCATCATTAATAAACTAAAAAAAAAAAGTTCTACATGTCAAACATCATTAATAAAGCACAAACCAACGAGAGTAAAATTCGCCTAATTGCCTTATTTACCATTATTTTAGCCATTATTTATTTATTAACTTCAAGTATTATTGTACCTATTTTTTTGGTGATAGATTTTGGCTTGCGTGGTTTTAACTTGGGGCATTTAAGCCCACTAGGTTTTATAGCAGATAAATTGGTAAAAGTATTCCATTTACCCATAAAATTCATTTACCTGCCACCAAAGCGTTTTGCGGCAAGAATTGGTTTTTTATTTTCGGTAACTATTTTGGTATTGCAGGTTGCAGGTATTAGCACTGTGATTGTTACAAGTGTATTAGTTTTTTTTGCTTTTCTAGAATCGTTTTTAAGTATTTGTGCAGGCTGTTACGTGTACAATTTTCTAATTTACTTGAAAATTTTGCGCTAAATGCTTTTGAAAAATATAAACACCAAAAATGCCGAAAGCCGCTATTGTAGCGGCTTTCGTGTGTTTGTGTTGAGGTTCCGAGCGGATTCGAACCGCTGTAGGAGCTTTTGCAGAGCTCTGCCTAGCCACTCGGCCACAGAACCTTTTTCTTTCGAGGGTGCAAAAATAATGTTTCAGATTGAAAAAAGACACTCTAAATTTGAAATCTAAAAAAAAAGTATGAACAGAATAGAAGAAAGCGAGTTAATCATCAACAGTCGTGGCGCAATTTACCATTTAGATATGCTACCAGAAGATGTTGCAGATACGGTAATTTTTGTAGGTGATCCTGGTAGAGTAAAAGAAGTGAGCAAGCATTTTGACACTGTTGAAGTTAAAAACGAACACCGTGAGTTTATATCGCATACCGGGCGCTTAGGCAATAAACGTTTAACCGTTATTTCTACAGGTATTGGACCAGATAATATTGATATAGTTCTTAACGAACTAGATGCTTTAGTTAATATTGATTTTAAAACAAGAACCATTAACCCTGTTTTAAAACAACTAAATATTATTCGTATTGGTACATCGGGTTCGTTACAAAAAGACATTCCTGTAGATGGTTTTGTGGCTAGCTCGCATGGCTTAGGTATAGATAACTTGCTTAACTTTTACACCCATACTAGCAACGATGAAGACCAACAAATTATCCAACAATTTATTAATCATACACAAATAGATGCGTCTGTTTCTCTGCCATATATCACTGGTGCTAGCAGTGCCTTATTAAAGCATTTTGTAGATGGTTTTCATCATGGCATTACCGTTACTTGCCCTGGCTTTTTTGGGCCACAAGGTCGTGTGTTACGTTTGGGCCTTACAAATCCTAAATTAATTGACCGCCTACCGGCCTTCACATTTGGGCAACATCGTATTACCAATTTTGAAATGGAAACAAGTGCTATTTATGGTTTGGGCAAATTATTAGGTCATCATTGCCTAAGCTTAAATGCCATTGTAGCCAACCGTGTAGAAAAAGAATTTAGCAAGGATGGGCAAAAAACAGTAGAGAATTTAATAGTAAAAGCCTTGGGAATTATTTCGAGTTACTAGTTGGTGGTTGCTAGTTACTGGTTGCTGGTTACTGGTTACTGGTTACTGGTAAATTAAAATGCCGCTTTATTAATCTAAATTGCACAATCAAAAAATCATTGACCATTGACGGTCAACCATTAACTTTTCACTTTTCACTTTTCACCATTAACTTTTCACTTTTCACTTCTCACCTTTCACTTTTCACTATTCACTTTTCACTTTTCACCTTTCACTTTTCACCTTTCACTTTTCACTTTTCACCTTTCACTTTTCACCTTTCACTTTTCACTTCTCACCTTTCACCTTTCACTTTTCACCTTTCACTTTTCACAAACATGACATTCTACAAATATCAAGGTACAGGTAACGACTTCGTTATTTTCGATAATAGAGACAATTCAATAACATTGACTACTGCACAAGTTCATCGCTTATGCGATAGAAAATTTGGTATTGGTGCCGATGGCCTAATGCTGCTGAACCAAAAGCAAGGCTACGATTTTGAGATGATTTATTACAATGCAGATGGTAATGCAAGCACCATGTGTGGCAATGGTGGCAGATGTTTAACACAATTTGCCTACGACATGGGCATAAAAAAAGATGCCCTAAAGTTCGTTGCTATTGATGGTGAACACGAAGCAACTTTTAGCGACAATTGGGTGAACTTGAAAATGAAAGATGTAGATACCATCACACAAAATCATGGAGATTTTGTTTTGAATACAGGCAGTCCACATTTGGTGCGCTCTACCAATAATGTGATGAATTATGATGTGTACAAGCACGGCCATCAAATTCGCTACAGCAGCGATTTTAAAGCCGAAGGCATCAACGTAAACTTTGTAGAAAGCATAGACGAAGACAAAATTATTGTACGTACTTACGAGCGTGGGGTAGAAAACGAAACATTAAGTTGTGGCACAGGTATTACAGCATCTGCACTAATTTTTGCACACAACGAAAATGGTTTTAACCGCATAGAAGTAAAAACCTTAGGTGGTAATCTTGCAGTTGAATTTGATAAAACCGGCGAAACCACTTTTGAAAATATTTGGCTTTGTGGCCCTGCAACATTTGTGTTTAAAGGCGATATAGAGATTTAGTTGATGGGGGATGGTTCATGGTTCATGGGGGATGGTTCATGGGGGATGGTTCATGGGGGATGGTTCATGGTTCATGGGGTGATGGTTCATGGTTCATGGGGGATGGTTCATGGTTCATGGGGGATGGTTCATGGGGGATAGTTCATGGTTCATGGGGGATGGTTCATGGGTGATGGTTCATGGTTCATGGGGGGATGGGGGATGGTTCATGGGGGATGGTTCATGGGTGATGGTCAACAACTATACACTTCTTAGCATTTCATCTAGTTGCAATACTTGTGGGATTAATAGCTGTTGGTCATCGTTTGTAATTACATAATCGCACAAGCGCATTTTAATCTCGTCGTTTATTTGTTTATCCATGCGTTGTATTACCATCTCACGGCTTACATTATCTCTGTGCATTATACGTTGCATACGCAATACATTAGGGGCTGTAACGCCAATAATTGCATCTAAACCAGCAGTTGTACCTGCTTCAAACAATAATGCGGCTTCTTTAATTACATAAGATGCTTGTTGCTGTAACACCCAATTTTCAAAAGCACTAATTGTAGCAGGATGCGTAATGGCGTTTAGTAATGCTAATTGGTAAGCATCATTAAATACAATATTGGCAATATAAGCCCTACTTAGCTTACCATTAATATAGGCTTCTTCTCCAAACTGTGTAGTAACGGCTGCAATAACCTTAGCATCTGTTTCCATTATTTGCTTGGCTACACTATCGGCATCAAACACAGGCACACCAAGCGTTTTAAAAATAGCAGCTACTGTACTTTTGCCGCTGCCAATACCACCTGTTAAGCCTATTTTTTTCATATTGTTGGTTCTTGGTTCTTGTAAACTCAAATGTAACCGCATTAATGTATATTGTGTGATTCAAAAATTTATTGACCATTGACCATTGACCATTGACCATTGACCATTGACCATTGACCATTGAC
>JASGCX010000098.1 GCA_030053925.1 Flavobacterium sp. | reverse complement strand
CACTCGAAAATGGCCGAGGGTCACTCGAAAATGGATGAGGGTCACTCAAAAATGGTTGAGGGTCACTCGAAAATGGCCGAGGGTCACTCGAAAATGGATGAGGGTCACTCAAAAATGGCTGAGGGTCTCTCGAAAATGGCTGAGGGTCACCCAACAATGGATTTGGTTGAAAAAAGATGACACGCAGGTATGCCTAAAACAATAATCTGCGAGAATTTGTGCTATCAGAGCAAAACAAAATAAGCTACCGCACTTTTAGCATGGTTCTTACTTGTTGTACAGCCATGTTTTGAAGCCTTGCATAATACACACCTATTGGCAAATACCCACTGTTAAAGGTTACGGTATAAGTGCCTGCAACTGGTATTTCTTTATCCAATAAATTAGCAATTACTCTGCCTGTAGTATCTATTATTTGAATGAGCGTATGGCCACCGGCAGAGGTGTACGCAATAGTGGTGGTACTTGTAAAAGGATTGGGGTAATTGGTAATTAAATCGAACCCACTCACGTTGGGGTTTACTTTATTGCAGCTAGCAGCATTTACCAATGGTAGTAGCTGAAAGTTTTTAAGCAATAGTTGATTAAGGTCGTTATCGTTTACACACAACCAGCTTGATAATAGTGTACCATAAATGCTTCTAAAATCGTACTGAAAAGGCAAGTTGTCTGCAACGGTAACATTGGTTGGTATGTTTGGTGTATTGCCAAGTACACCGCCTAAAACGTTTTTACCAAACACAAAGCAAGGTGCTGCTGCACCATGATCGGTACCGCCACTAGCGTTGCTTTTCATACGTCTACCAAATTCTGAAAATGTCATGCCTACCACTCTATCTTCAATTCCTAAAAATTGTAAATCATCTTGAAAAGCTGTAATGGCATCGCTTACGTTTTTTAATAGGTTGGCATGTGTACCTGTTGTTTTATCTAAAGCATTTACTTGATTGGCATGAGTATCAAAATTGCCATAGTTTACCATGTACACTCTTGTTTTTAGGCCGCCTTTTATCAGTCTTGCTACAATTTTTAATTGGTCGGCTAAGGCATTGCTGCTTGGGTAGGTAACTTGTTTGGTAACGGCTGTTGCGGCGTTTTTTACCACAGTAGCATAGGCTTGTGTTTGTTGCGCCATTTGTCGTAAAAAAGTTAATTCTTTACCGGCAGGTGTTTGCGGCGCAGGATCTTGTGTGCTGTTTAGCAAGCTATAAAAACTGGTAGGGTTACTAATGCTCATACCCATACTTACCGATGGCCCTTGCAATGTTAAAGACGTAACAGAACCTATTTGTATAGCCAATGGATCCGTCATAGAACTATTAGGATAACCATTAGGAAAGTTAGGATATTCATAGTTTAAATATCTGCCAGCCCAGCCAGTGTTTAATACATTGTTGCTATCGCTAGCACTCATCCAAATATCGGTAGCTCTAAAGTGAGAAAAGCTTGGCTGTGGATAGCCTACCGAGTTGATGATTGTTAATTTGCCATCGTTGTAAAGGCTTTGAAGCCCCGTCATTGCTGGGTTTAAGCCTACTTTGTTGGTGTTGGTAAGTTGTAGTACTTTATCTTCTGGAATAAAAATATTACTTCTTGCATTGGCGTAGCCACTAAAATATTCCAGTGGAATTACCATGTTTAATCCATCGTTGCCGCCTTGCAATTGTACTATTACAAGCACATGGTCTGTGTTGGTAGTTGGTAGGTTTAAGGCCCGCATTAATGGCGAATTGACACCAAGGGCTTTTATAGAAAAGCCATTAATAAACGATGGTACGATAGTGCTAGATAGCAGCGATTTTTTTAAGAACTCACTTCTTTTCATGGTAAGCATTTTTAGGTAGTCTAGGCCAATTGGTATTCTGGTAAATTCATCAAATATTTGTACAAGTCGCGAAGTTTATTTTTTACAGAAGTTGTATTGGCAGTATTGGTTGGTGTTGCAATAAAAAGATTCCAAGCATCGGTCCAATAGCTGTCTGTTATTTGTCCACTTAGTAAAATATCTTTCTTTAGTTGTGCTTTTAAACTAACCGAAATATTGATGCGATACAGGTATTTTAAACTATCGTCTATTAAAGCATTTGGGTTAGATGGATTAGGTAATAGCTTGGCAAATTCACTACCATCTACAAGTATTTTTTTACTGTTGTAGGTGTAGCCACTTACCACTAGCGTATCGGTAAATTGATTGCGTTTTGGTAATGTGTCTGCGTTAATCCATATCTCGTAAAACTGAGGTGCTTGGTAGTAAGCTTTCCAGCCACTCACATCTGGCGGGTCGCCTATATTTTGTTGCATATTGGTACACCAACTTGCTAGATAATTATAAAAGCCATAGTTAGTAACATAATCGGTATTTGGCTGAAATGCTACGTTGTATTCACGACACATGCCAACAACCAAATCTACAGGGCTTTTAATTTGGCTGCCTATAGATAAGGTGTCAAAGAAGTGTTCGCTTTTAAGCAAAGTGCTTAATACAGGCTTTAATTCGTAGTTGTTATTCCTAAAAATATCAGCCAATGGCTTAATGATATTGGTTTCTACGGTGGCATCAATATCATAATACACAAACCATCGGTAAAGCCTTCGGCAAATATATTTTGCTACTTCTTGGGTACTAAAAATCATGTTTAAAAGCGCATCTATTTCTAAGTCGCCACCATTAGCCACATTTTTGCCTTGTATTACAGTGTTATTAAAAAAAGCAGAGAACTGCTTGTTGGTAACATCATGCCTCGATAGCGTAAAATACGACTCTATTAAACTCGCATTATTGCGCCAACCTGTTAATATTTTGGCCGCAGCTTTTACATCTGCTTCTGTGTACTGCGAGTCGGGTTCTTTACCACAAGTAAATAATTCCAATAGTTCTCTACCATAGTTTTCATCGGGTGCGGTAGCGGTGTTTAATTGGCCGTTTAAGTACACCAGCATGGCAGGGTCTATGGTTATTGCTTTTGTTAAGGTTTTAAAATTACCCAAAGCATTGGTGCGTAGTAAATTGTGATGCTTGTAGCAATAATTACCATTGGCTACATCTGCGGTTTCGGTAGCAAAATGATTGTGCAAAAACAGGGTCATCTTTTCTCTGATGCTTCTGTCTTGATTAATCATTACACCCATCCACCATTTCTTAAAACTCGCTCTGCGTAAGCTTTGTATGGTGCCATCTATATTGTAATCATTTACCCAAGTAGTGCCAGTGGCTATGTTTGTATCGGGCTGCGTAAGTGCTGTGGTGTGCACATATTCTTTAACTGGCGGTGCAGGTAATGGTGCCGTAGTATTTACTAAGGCATCTACTACTTGCGATACGGTTTTGCCTAAAAAATAAGCTACATCTGCTTTTGCTGCGCCAAACATGGTGCGCTTTAGCAGGTGAATAATTTCATCTTCACCAAATGTGCCAGTATATTGGTTCAATCCTGTGGTAGGTGTTGGTGCTACAAAGGCGGTAGAAGGTGCCTTTGTACTATTTTTTTTGGGGGATAAAAAGGATCTTCTATCCATAACGTGGTGCATTTTTGGTGGCAAATAATGTCAATCTTTTTTGAAAGTTATTAATAAATACTTAAAACGCCCAAATTCATTGTCACACAACAAAGCCACCGCTTTGCAGAAGTGGCTTTTAATAACATTATAAATGGCTAAACCCATTACTTTTTGCTCATTACGCTAGGGTAGTGGTCAATTGTTTCAAAAACGTTTCTTGGGTCTTTCTTCAATTCTGCAATAAACTTGCTTAACGAGTCGGCATATTGTGGTTTACCAAACAATCTGTCGTGCGATAAAATTACCAAGGCATTTTGCTCGTAAGTGTAACCGCTTTCAAATTTATCGTGTACTTTTTTCAGCATTTGTGCAACGCTTTCTTTTGGTGCAGCTTTGTATTGGTTCCATTCAATATCCCAGCCTATTACTTTGTAACCCATGCTATCAAGTTGCTTACACACTGCTAGTGTAGATTTTGGCCCTTGAATTTTACCGTTAGATACCCACGCATTATTGCCAGGCAGGCGAATTATTTTAACGCCAACGTTTAGTTCTTTTTCATTTTTTAAAAAGTCTTGTATGGCATTATCTGCTTGCTTGTAAAACAAACTGTAGTTATCTCTACCATTAATATTGGCATGAGAAAAACTATGGTTAGCCATTAAAAACTCAGGATAATCGTTGCGCAACGAATCGATAATACGCTTTTTAAAAGGTCCAACTTGGTTCATGCCTACTGCAAAAAACGTAGCTTTTACACCTTGTTTTCTAAAAACCGCTTTACAAGCAATGGTACCAGGCGGTTGCGGCGAATCGTCCCAGGTAAGATAAATGTAGCGTTTGCTGCTATCTAGCTTAATAATGCTACCTGGTTGTGGTTTGGCTACTACACTGTCTTTATCACTATTAGCTGCGGGCTTGCTATTGCAACTAGCCAATATTGCAATGGCTGATATTGCAATAAAACGGTTCATTTTGTTCATAATTTATTGTATTCTATCAAAGGTACAGCTAAACAAAAGCGTAGGTTTTATTTTTTTGCTGGGTTGAAAACTTTTACACCCTATCTAAGTTACACACGCCCTTTATTGTGTGTGAAACCTTTTGTAATGCTGCCTCTATTGCAATTATCTTCGCACAAGTAATTGTGAGAAATATGATACAAATAGGCAACTATAATTTATTAAAAATTGATAGACTCGTAGAAATTGGTGCTTACCTAGATGATGGTGATAAAGGTATTTTATTGCCAAAACGATGGGTGCCCGATGATGCCAAACGTGGCAACATCATCAATGTATTTGTATATCACGACAACGAAGACAGAATGATTGCAACTACCATGCAGCCCTTTGCAGTAGTTGGCGATATTGCATTGCTTGAAGCAGTTACCATTAACAGCTATGGCGCATTTTTAAAATGGGGCGTAATGAAAGATGTATTTATTGCCAAATCGCAGCAGTTAAGCAATATGGCGGTAGGTGGTAAATACTTAGTAAAACTATACATAGACGAACGTAGCAACCGTGTAGCCGCTACCGAACGTATAGATGGTAATTTTAGTAACAATACACTAACCGTAAAAGAATTGGAAGAGGTAGACTTGATGGTGTACCGTAAATCGGACCTTGGCTATGTTATGATTATTAATAACCAACACATTGGTTTGCTACACAATAGCGAAGTGTTTAAAAAAATAAGCATTGGCGACAAACTGAAAGGCTTTGTAAAAAAGATTTACGAAACCAACAAAATAGACGTGATACTAGGCAAGCCCGGCTACCAACGTGTAGAAGATGAGGTAGCAAAGGTGCTACGCTTATTACAAGAAAACAAAGGGTTTTTACCATTTAACGATAAAAGCGAGCCTTCGGCTATCTACAATTTCTTTGGCATGAGCAAAAAAACCTTCAAGATGACCACGGGTAATTTATTTAAACAACAAAAAATTGTATTTACCCCAAAGGGCATAGAATTGGTACAATAGTGCCTGTTTGCTTGCCTTTTGTGTAAAAAAAACGTGCAATAAGTTAACAATTACCAAAGTTTTTTGTAATAATTCGGTAGCATGTTGTGTTTATTTTCGCCTCAAACAATAAATGCTTGGTGCAATTGTTAACCAGCATAAAAAAAGCAACCTAAATAATTATGAAATTCTATCTCAAAGGGCTTACAATTATCCTCTTTTTTATTGGCATTATGCCAATATTGGCTTACAGCCAAGTAAAACCAAAGCACACGGTAAACGGCACTATTCGTGATAAGCAAACTGGCGAAACACTAATAGATGCTACTATAAAACTCACCAAACTAGCAGGGTTAGGTACGCTGTCTAATGCTTATGGCTTTTATTCTATTACTGCCGAAGAAGGCAATTACACATTGGTAGTAAGTTTTGCAGGGTATGTAAATGATACCGTTGCATTGAATCTTACAAAAAACACCGAGCTAAATATTGCCCTTGTGCCATATCGTTCGCAGCTAGAAGAAGTAGTGGTAAGCACACGCAAAAAAAACGAGAACATTACCAAAGCAGTAATGGGTGTACAGAAATTATCTATCAACGAGATAAAAAATGTACAAGTTATTTTTGGTGAGAAAGATGTACTAAAAACCATTCAATTATTACCCGGTATTAAAAGCGCAGGCGAAGGCAATAGTGGCTTTTATGTACGTGGTGGTAGCAGCGACCAAAACCTTATTCTACTTGATGAAGCTACGGTTTACAACGCCTCGCATTTATTAGGGTTCTTCTCTACTTTTAACAGCGATGCCATTAAAGATATTACCGTGTATAAGGGCGGTATGCCTGCCGAATATGGTGGTCGTTTATCATCGGTAATAGATATTAAAACCAACGATGGTAGCAACCAAAAGTTTGGCGTAAGTGGTGGTATTGGTTTAATATCTTCTCGCTTAAATGCCGAAGGCCCAATTGTAAAAAACAAAGGTTCGTTCAACATCAGTGCAAGGCGCACCTATGCCGATTTGTTCTTGGCTTTATCTAAAGACTCATCTATTAAAAACAACACGCTTTACTTTTACGACCTTAACGGTAAAGCCAACTACAAACTGAACGATAAAAACCGCATCTTCTTATCTATTTACAACGGTAGAGATAATTTAGGTTTTGGTGGGAGGTTTGGTATAGATTATGGCAATACCACCGCTACACTAAGATGGAATCATATTTATAACTCTCGATTGTTTTCTAATACATCACTTATTTACACCAACTACAACTATAAAATTAAAATTACAGCAGGTAATAACAACTTACTTATTACCTCTAAAATTCGTGACTTTAACGTTAAGCAAGATTTTCAGTATTACGTAAGCGGCACAAGTAAAGTAAACTTTGGCTTAGATTTTATACACCACAACCTAGTGCCAGGTAGCGTTACAGCTACGCAACAATCTAGCTTTAACAATACCGAGTTACAAACCAAATACAGTGTAGAAACTGCCCTGTACACCTCTCACGAATGGAGCGCTACAAACAAGCTAAACCTCACTTATGGCTTGCGTGTAAGTATGTTTAATGCACTTGGTCCAGGTAATTTTTATAGCTACAATGCAGCCGGTAATGTAAAAGATACCGCCACTTACAAAAGCGGACAGGTTGTAAAAACTTACGTAAACCTGCAACCACGTTTTGCTACAAGTTATAAGCTTAACGATAGACAATCTATCAAGTTATCGTATAGCCGCAACGTGCAGAATATTCATTTGTTGTCAAACGCTACATCGGCTACTCCTACCGACTTGTACGTAGGTAGCAGCAACAATATTAAACCCGAAATTGCCCACCAAATTGCCTTAGGCTATTACCAAAACTTTAAAGAAAACGCTTACGAATTTTCGGCCGAAGTGTATTATAAAGCCTTACAAAACCAAATAGATTACAAGAACGGTGCAGAGTTAAGAGCCAATGAAAATGTAGAGGCTCAACTATTATTTGGTAAAGGCAGGGCTTATGGTATAGAGTTATTTTTTAAGAAAAAATACGGCAAATTAAACGGTTGGGTAGGCTACACCCTCTCTAAAACCGAGCGCCAATTTGATCAAATAAACAACGGTGCTTGGTTTAATGCAACACAAGATAGAACTCACGAAGTATCGGTGGTAGGTATTTATCAAGCAAGTAAAAAATGGACGGTTTCTGCCACATTTGTGTATTATACCGGTAATGCAGTAACGTTTCCAAGTGGTAAGTATAACATTAACGGGCAAACCGTATTTTACTACACAGAACGCAATGGCTATAGAATGCCAAACTACCATCGCTTAGATTTAGGTGCTACGCTACAAGGTAAAAAAACAGCAAAAACAGACCGCAGTTGGACCTTCTCGCTATACAACGCTTATGGCCGTGAAAATGCCTTTGCTATTAACTTTCAAGAAGACCCAAACAACGCTGCCAAAACGCAAGCCGTACAAACTACCTTGTTTAGATGGGTGCCTTCTGTTACTTACAACTTTAAATTCTAAGTTATGCAACAATCAATCATAAAATACACCTTACTTATAGCACTTACTGCCTTTGCAGCTTGCACCAAAGTAATAGACATAAACCTTAACGATGCTGCACCACAGCTAGTAATACAAGGCAATGTTACTAACCAAGCCGGCATTACCACCGTAAGCATTAGCAAAACCATTAACTACGCACAAGACAATGTTTTTTCAACCGTTTCTGGTGCAGTGATTACTATTAAAGACAGTACCTCGGGCATAACCACACCTTTGGTAGAAGTAACGCCAGGTAATTATCAAACCTCAACCATACTAGGCACTGTAGGCCACACATACTTATTGCATGTATTGCTAAACGGCACTACTTACAAAGCTAGCAGCACCATGCCTAGCCCTGTAATACTCGATTCTATTACCTTTCAAGTAAATGCTGGTTTTGGACGAACACTCATTAACCCAATGCCTAACTTTCAAGACCCATTAGGCATTAGCAATAGCTATCAATTTATACAAACCATCAATAGCAAAATCACCAAAAAAGTATTTGTATTTGACGACCGCCTAAGCGACGGTAAATACATTGCCAGACAACTATTTAACGATAGCGCCTACATTCAACCAAAAGATACGGTGCAGTTAGAAATGCGATGCGTTGATAAAAATGTGTTTGAATACCTTAAACAACTCAGCGGTTTAGACCCAACCAATGGGCAGCCAACCGCACCTACCAACCCTGTAAGTAATATTAGCGGTGGTGCACTTGGTTATTTTAGCGCCCACACCACTCAAAAGAAAAAAGCCATTGTAAAGTAGCTATTATTTATTGGCCAGCTTGGGTACAAAGCCCATCTACATAGGCGTTGCCCACAGAGGCGGTACAATGTAGATGGGCTTTTTTGGGAGAATGTTAGTAGAAAAGTAAATCATATTTTTGCACAGATTTTCAAATCGGTTAAAAATAAAAAATGAATTATAAAGTAATTAAGACAATTGGACAAGGTGGATTTGGCATTGTAGATTTAATTGAAGAAAAAGGAAGTAATGAGAAATATGCTTTAAAAACATTTTCTATACATCCATCGATGAAGCTAATTGAAGACCAAGCAAAAAAAAGGTTTATAAAAGAAGCAAAGTATCAGCAAACAATTGACCACCCAAATATTGTTCCAATTATCGAAGTATCAAAAGGAATAGAACCACCATATTTTATAATGCCTTTGGCTTCTACATCTATGTTTGATGAAATTCAATCGGGTATTCTTAATGAAACGAACTTTCTTAGTTGTCTGTATGATGTCATGGCAGGACTAGAAGAAATTCATTCTTTAAGTATTTATCATCGAGATTTAAAGCCTGGAAACGTTTTAAAGTTCAAAGATTCTTATGCTGTTGGTGATTTTGGGCTAATGTCCCTTAATTCCACGGGTGTTACAACACTTACTAGTACTGGAATGTCTAAGACATCAGATTTATATACTGCACCCGAAATAACTCAAGACCTGAAATTTGCAAGTGTTCAATCGGATATATACTCTTTGGGTTGCATGTTACATGATTTCATCGGCGAGCATAAAAGAATTCCGTGTAATGAAATCTCAGAATCAACTGAATATGGAAATCTGCTATTAAGTGCAACTCGAAAAGATCCAACTAGGAGATTTTCAAGCGTTGCTGCTTTTAGAGAAGCTTTAAGTTCAATATCTAATCGTACGGCACCCACTAGGACTTTAATTGCAGGAAAGGTTCTTAACTCTTTAAAAAATGATATTGATACATTTGATGAAAATGCAATTTCACTATTGACAGATTTCCTGAGTTCAGCTGTTACTCAAGATGAAAAAAATACAATACTTGGTGAAATCAAGTTATTGCACATTGAAAAAATAGTTTTAGAAAATAAGCATGGGGCATATATCGCCAAGGTTTATTGTGATTATGTGAGGAATTCTAGCTTCGGTTGGGATTTTTGTGATACACTTGCCAATAGAATCATTGCATTCATGAATATTGGTACAATAGATATTATTTCGGAGGGAATTTTTGCACTTCTTTATATGGGTACTAGGCACAATAGATTTTATGTTGAAAGAAAAGCAATACAATATTTTTGTGGTGAAATTGAGAATAAATTATTGCAAAGGATAATAATGGAAATAAGAGTTGATGGTGATAAGTTTTGTGATGCTATTAATCATTTATTTCGCTCTATAAATTATAATAAATCAGATTTAAATACTGAAATTCAAAAAATTATAAAAGCTGTTTGTAGGTAATGGAATATTTTAGTTACTCTAATGTAGGACCAAGGAAAATAAATGAGGATTCTCTCTTTGTTACAGAAAACAAAGGCATTTTATATGCGTGTATTGCCGATGGTGTTGGTGGTATGAAACATGGGAAATTTGCAAGTAATTTTTTGACTAAAAGATTTACTACTAACATAATAAACAACCCGGAGCTTGACTTAATTGAATTTGTTAAGAATGCAAATAATGATTTGATAAAAATAGCTTTGGAAGAGCTGAATATTGAATCTGTTGGAACAACTTTTACAGCTGGTATTATCTCTAACAACTTAATCAAAGGAATACACGTTGGCGATAGTAGAGTTTGTGTTCTACGTGGTAACGGAATTAAGCAATTAACAATTGAACATAATGAAGCTGGAAGGTTAATGCGTGAAGGGAAAATTAATCCTTTAGATAAAGTTAATTATCCTAGAAAAAATATTATTGAAAGTGTAATTGGAAACAAGGAGTTATTTGAATATCAAAATTTTGATTTTGCTCTACAAATAAATGATAGGATAATATTTTCTACTGATGGATTTCATGAAACCCTTCCAAAAAAAGAAATTAGAGATATTTCTATTCGTCATAAATCTCTCGGCGAATTTTTTCGACAATTAGTAATAGAAATCGAAAGCAGAATTCTTCGTGATAACACCACGTTTGTTTGCATTGAGATTTAGGTTTTTTAAGTGTTTTCTATCTTCCCCTCATTTTATTTCCTATTATAACGACATTATACTGCTCTTCTCATGAGAATGAAGACACTACAAAATTTCCATCTTTCGTTGGAATAGTAAAAGACTAGGTTGTCTTTTCTCTATCTATCATCTGCATTTCCAACCACAACTATACCATTTCCAACCACAACATTGTCAAATCCAACCGCAACATCGCCAATGTTAATCGATACAATGCCAATGTAAATGTTTACATCCCCATTGTGAATGTTTACAATGCCATTGTATGCATTAACATCGTGAATGTGTTCAATAACACCCCACTGTATTTGAATACATTTACGATGTTAACATTGTTTTTTAGATATTTTCTAATTAATGTTTTGTTGTAGGGTATAATTATTATATTAGTGTCGTGAATTTATTTGCAAACAATTAAACAACAATTTTATGGCAAACACAAAAGGTCGAGTGGTGGTTTCTCGCAACCCAGAGGAACTGCTAAAACTTGCGGAAAAAGTGTACAAAAAGCATGTAGCCGATGGTGCTACCAGCGATTTAAACAATTTAGACGCAGAAACTTAGGGTTATTGGACAAAAGTGAGGCCTACCATCGCTCCATGTTTAGAATTTCATGACTTGGCAGAGAATTTAAAAGGACAAATGGAAATAGCTTATAGAAAAAGAGATGCATTATTTGCCGCAATAGATGAACATGTAAAAGGCAGCAGCGCATACTTAAAAGGTAAGTACGCAAAGCAGCCTAAGAAATTAGGTAATTGGGGCTTTGAGGTAGATGATACCGCAAAGGCAGCAAAGAAAAAAGCTTAGTAATATTAAAATCCCCAACAGCAAATGCAACTGTTGGGGATTTTTGTCTTCTTTACAGGCGGGTGTATTCACTAGCCTTTTGTAAATGATGTTTGAGCGACATTGCAATTTTAGCAACCTAAATTCAATAAAACTTGTCATCATTTTACATCGGCGTATCACCTTAAATACAACTAGAAGTTTTTAAAGATGAACTTTTGGCTACCTTAAAAAGGTTAGTGCTTTTTTATAAAAACACATAAATTTGGTTTATGGAAATGAAAGTACAAGTACCTTTTCAACAACTTTTGGCAATTGTTAAAACATTAACACCCAGCCAAAAAGCAAAGTTACGTGCCGAATTAAGTGAGGAGCCAGTAACCCCAAAAAAGCAAGACGACTTTTTCGACTATCTTTTGAAAGGCCCTGTTTATGATGATAAAGACCTACAGCTTATTGAAGAAAATAGGAAAAGTATTGCAACATGGCGAACAAAAAGCTAATGATTGATACCTCAATTATTATAGATTATTTTCGGAAGACCGACAAGATTAATGCAAGGTTATTATTGCATTTTAAAAATTACGGACAGCTTTACATTTCAAGTATTACCGAGTTTGAAATATTGAATGGTGCGAAACAATTGCATGTAGATTTTTGGGATGGCATGATGCCAAGATTTACGATACTAGATTTTGATAGTAAAGCTGCAAGACAAGCTGCGGCAATTACAGAACAATTAAAGTACAAACGTAAATCCATTGATAAGCCCGATTTATTTATTGCAGCTACTGCGTTATCAAATGGTTTAATTTTCGATACATTTAATACTAAGCACTTTACTTACATTGATGAACTGATATTGCTAAATCAATAAATTTACTATCACTAATTGCTATGCTGCTAGTCTTAATTTTTTTTGCTAGTATTACTTACAGGCGGGTGTATTCATCTGCCTGTTTGCTAACCACATTACTTACCGCAATCAACCACTTTTTTCACGTAATTATACCGGCTAACTTCGGCACTTAATGGGTATATTTTATTTCGAATCAATCAACATTTATAACCATGGCACAAATTAATCCGCACATCAATTTTAATGGCAACGCCGAAGAAGCTTTTACCTTTTACAAATCGGTATTTGGTGGTGAGTTTGCAAAAATTATTCGCTTTAAAGACATAGCAAGTGAAGCGTTTCCTGTATCGGAAAAAGAGGCCAATAAGATTATGCATATTGCCTTGCCAATAGGTAAAACCAATATGTTGATGGCCAATGATGTACCCGAAATAATGGGCACCACCAACGAAAACGAGAACAGAAGTAAAATTGTGATATTAACCGAAAGTAAAGCAGAAGCCGACCATTTATTTAACGGCCTTTCGGTAGGTGGGCAAATAGAAATGCCATTAGAAGAAAGCTTTTGGGGCACGTATTTTGGCAGCTTTAGAGACAAATACGGCATTGAATGGATGGTAGAATACAATTCTGAATATGCTGAAAAAATGTAGAAGCGTTATTTGATGTAACTAACTATTAAAGTATTGCTTGTAATTGATGCGTGCATAGCTATTTTAACTATTTGCCTACAACAACAATCTCACAAATTGCTTATGCAGCAAGCCGCTTAACGTATTGGTGTAGTTACTGTTTTGCAATTGCTTTACCCATCTAATGCCATAAATGCCATTGGTTAAAAACAGTTCTTGTGCTTGTAGCAAAGCCTTGGTAGTAATGGTGGTTTCTTCTACAGGCATATTGTGGGCTCGTAATTGTGTGAGCAAATGCCTACGCATTACGCCATTTACACAGCCCTCTTGCAGGCTAGGCGTTAATACCACACCATCGGTTACAATAAATACATTGGCAATGGTAGCATCGGCAACACGCTGGTATGGGTTTAGCAAAATGGCATCGTTTACATGCTGTTGTTTAGCCCACAAAGCAGCCATGGCGTAGCCTAAATAATTATTGCTTTTTACCTGCGAAAAACGGTCGCAAGTTTTAACTGCATCTGTAAAAATATCTAGCACTAAACCATTCTCGTTAAGTAAGTTATTGGCAGGGTTTAAATCCCAAGTTTGTATTAAGTAGTTGGGAAACATATTTTGTGGGTTGTACAAGCCACCATCGCCACGGTAAATAGTGAGGCGAATTCTTGCCAACTTATTGTGGTAATTGCGCTTGGCAAGTTCTACAATTTGTGTTTGTAAGTAATTGGCTGTTAAAAAATTAGGTAGGTCAAATTGTAGCAAAGCCAAAGTAGCAAACAAGCGCTCAAAATGGTAATCTGCCAATAAAATTTTACGGTCCACCATTTTCATGGTTTCAAAAAAGCCATCACCATAGCGAAAAGAGCGGTTATTGGGCGAAATGCTTGCTTTTGTTTCTTTAATTATTTTGCCATTTTGGTTTAAAAACATCCGATATAAAGTTTCACACAAAGTACACTAAGAATACAATAGAAGGAAAATTTGAACAAGCAAAGGTTGGTTATGG
>JASGCX010000097.1:12375-14379 GCA_030053925.1 Flavobacterium sp. | reverse complement strand
TTAAACATGGCGTTAAAAGATAAATAACGGTCAACTCTTTTTAGGCATTAACACATTTCCCCTTTCCCCTTTCCCCTTTCCCCTTTCCCATTTCCCCTTTCACATTCCCCCTTTCACGTTTCACGTTTCCCCTTTCACATTCCCCCTTTCACGTTTCCCCTTTCACTTACTCAACACACTACTCATTTTATGGGTAGGTGTTTTGTAGCTTACTACCAAACTGATACCAGGGCCTCTTGTGGTAGGGTTAAATGTTGGTTTTATATTTAAGGTAAGGTCGTTGCTTACATCAAAGTTTTTTAAGTGACCAAAAACGGTAGCATCGGCTACGTTTAAACCCCAAACAATAAAGAACCAAAGGATAGAATAATCTCTATTTTTTCTAGTGGCATTGCGGGCAGATTGAATACTGGCTACGTCTACTCTCTTGTAAATAGGTAGTAGCGTTTTATAATCGGTACTATCTTGTCCTTGACCAATTGGTTGTGCTGCTTTATACCTCGCTTCGTAGGCAAACTGTAGTTCTTTATAATAGTTAGTGTTGAAAATATAGGTATAGGTTGGTATGGCAATAGCGCCGTACACAATAGGCAATTTCCAATATTCTCTATTGTAAATTTGCCCTAAACCAGGAAAATACAATGAGCGCCTTGTAGCAATACGTGGGTTGTGTTTTGGTTTTGCCTTTACTATTGGTGTATCGGCTTTAGCTATAACGGCAGAATCTTTTAGGGGTTTTGTGGGCTTTACAGTGGTTTTTTGCGAACTATCTTTTTGCCCAAACATAGATGATTGTGATAGTATTTGTTTATCTGACTGTGCGTTTAAAAAAGTAGTACTAAATAAACAACAAACTGCGATAATTAATTTCAAATTAAACATTTTAAATTTGAAATTTTGCCCAATACAATTATGCAGTACAAGTGTGCGATGCCTATACAGCCCAATAGAAATACAAATGCTGGTTACCAAAAGAAAATATACCATGTTATCAGTACAAATGATGATTGTTTAGCTTATTACAACATTCATTTGCTCTAAAATTTTGTTCAATTCTTCAAGCGAGAAATACTCTAATGTAATGCTGCCAAAACCGTTTTTGTTATGTACCATTTTTACTTTGGTACTAAAGTGCGATGCTAAATTATCTTCAATTTTTTTATATGCTGGTGGTAAGTTGTTAATTGTAGCAGGTTTAACAGTTGCTTCTTTGTATAATTTGCGTACAAGTTCTTCTGTTTGACGAACGCTAAGGTTTTTGTTTTTAACCTCGTTAAATACATACAATTGCTTGTCAACCGTATCTATATTAATCAAAGCTCTTGCATGGCCCATGCTAAGGCTGCCATTGCGTACAGCCATTAAAATATCGGGCGGCAATTTTAGTAGGCGAATATAGTTGGTTACAGTGCTACGTTCTTTACCCATACGCTCTGCTACTTGTTCTTGGGTATAGTTAAGTTCTTCCATCATGCGTTTGTAGCTAAGGCCTATTTCTACTGCATTAAGGTTTTCACGCTGTAAGTTTTCTAATAAAGCCAATTCTAAAAGCTCGGTATCATTTGCCTGACGGATGTACACCGGTACGTCTATTAAACCAGCAATTTTGGTAGCTCTAAATCTGCGTTCACCAGCTATTAATTGGTATTTGCCATTGGCAAGTTTAGTTACTGTTAATGGCTGAATAATATTGTGTATTTTAATAGAAGCGGCTAATTCGTTCAATGCAACTTCATCAAAATCTCTTCGTGGCTGCTTAGGGTTTACGCTAATATCGCTAAGAGGTATGCGTGTAGATGTGGTAACTTTTTCTACCACTTCGGTTTTTAATTTGCCTTCGGTGGTTTGTAAGTCAGTATCTATATTTTGCAACAAGCTACGTAAGCCTTTGCCTATTGCATCTTTATTTAATTTAGGAGAAGCCATTGTTTAGTTTGTAATTTGTAATTTGTAGTTTGTAGTTTTGTAAGTTTTGGACAATTGTAATTTTCAATTCCAAACTTC
>JASGCX010000097.1:0-12275 GCA_030053925.1 Flavobacterium sp. | reverse complement strand
AAACTAAAAACTATTCTAAAATTCTTTCTTCGTTGCTCATTTTGGTCATTTCGTTTGTAGTTTTGTAAGTTTTGGACAATTGTAATTTTCAATTCCAAACTTCAAACTAAAAACTATTCTAAAATTCTTTCTTCGTTGCTCATTTTGGTCATTTCGTTCTTTTGCAAAATTTCTTTGGCAAGGTTTAAATAGTTTACTGTGCCTTTACTTTCTGCATCGTACAATATTACTGGTTTGCCTACGCTAGGTGCTTCGCTAAGGCGGGTATTTCTATGAATAATGGTGCTAAATACCATGTCATCAAAGTGCCTGCGTACTTCACTTACTACTTGGTTACACAAGCGCAAGCGACCATCGTACATGGTCATTAAAATGCCTTCAATTTGTAATTCTGGGTTTAAGCGGCTTTGTACAATTTTTACCGTATTTAGCAATTTACCCAAACCTTCCAATGCAAAAAACTCGCACTGCACTGGTACTATTACACTGGTAGAAGCCACCAAAGCATTTACAGTAATTAAACCCAACGATGGGGAGCAGTCAATCACTATAAAATCGTATTTATCTTGCACCGCTTCTAAAATGTTTTTCATTACATTTTCACGGTTGGGATAATTAATCATTTCAATTTCGGCACCCACCAAGTCAATATGGCTTGGCAACACATCTAAATGTGGTATTTCGCTTTTTAAAATTACGTCTTCTGCTCTGGTATTATTTACCATACAGTCGTACAAACTATTGGTAATATTGTGCAAGTCGAAGCCAGTACCAGTGGTACTATTGGCCTGAGGGTCTGCATCTACCAATAAAGTTTTATATTCAAGCACAGCAAAACTTGCTGCTACGTTTATGGCCGATGTGGTTTTACCTACACCGCCTTTTTGATTTGCTACACCAATAATTCTTGCCATTGCGCAGATTGTATTTTTTATGTAACCAACAGTTAGTTATCTATTAGGCTTTTGTTGCCTTGCTTGCCCATCTTTTTTTGTTGGCATCCCAATATTACATTTTAATTGAGACTTGTACGGCTGTTATTTATAGCTCAACTTTGCCCACAATGTCAGTATTTTTTGCGACAAACAATAACACAAGTTGGCAAATGTAAAAGATTACACAGCTATTTACAACTTCAAGTGCAGGTAATTGTGTAGGTGTTGGTAACTTAAAAGCAAAACGGACACAAAATGCAATTTAGTACCCATTTTTAAAAGTATTTATTGGCAATTATTTGTTACCTAAATTGTCTTTTAAACTTCTTATTATTTTAGGTATATCGTATGCTAATACTTTGTTTTTATTGAATAAGAATACCATGTGGATATTTATAAACGAAGAAGTGATAATTGCTGATAACTGTTGCTCGTTACCTGTTTGAAATAATCTATACCAATAATCAAACTTTCTTTTTCTTGCAAGCATTCGTCCAACGCTTGAATCAAAGATGTAAAAAATAATTCTACGATTATCAACCTCAAAAAAATAATAAATAATTTCGGCAACTGTAATTCCAATCATGAAATCTAAGTTGTTGTAAGGGCTTATGTCTTTTTGCTCAATATCAACTCTGTATAAAAAATCCTTTATTGGGTCATCTTCGGTAAAGTAGTCGCTTGTTTTAACGAACGAAACCGCATACGCTGCACCATAAGTGGTATAAAATTCAAAGTCATTTTCATTTTTAAAAAATTATAACCTGCGTTCAAGTTTTTTGAGTTGTTTTCTTTACGTTTTATAAAATCATCTTTTAAACGGTTTCTGTTTGCATCCATATCTTGTATTAGCTGCAATACAACTTTCTCAAGTTTTGAACCTGATTGGGCTACAACTTCAAATGTTATTGGTTCCAAGCGTTTCATATCCCAAACTTACTAAAATATTCCTACAAACTAATGGTCTCACCAATAGCTGGTAACAACAAATTTTTACCAGCTTTTTCAAAATCTGCCAAAGCTTGGTGTTTATCTATTTTAATATAGCCAAACGTATCATAATGCACACCAACCACAGTATTGCACTTCACAAATCCTGTGGCATGTATGGCATCTGTTACATCCATTGTAAAATGCCCACCTATTGGCATTACAGCGAATTTTAAATTTGCCCACAGCGGTATCAATTGCATATCCATCGTAAGTGCAGTATCGCCAGCATAATAAAAATCACCTTCGGGTGTGCTAAACACAAAACCCATTGGGTTGCCACCACTTGCACCATCTGGCATGGTAGAAGAATGTACCGCATTTACACCACGAACTTTGCCAAATGGAAAATTGATATAGCCACCGTGGTTCATCATCAACACATTTTCTATGCCTTTATTGCCTAGCCAATTTGCAATTTCTGCTGCGCACACAACTGTTGCTTTGGTTTGTTGTGCAATGTTTATTAAATCTGCAACGTGGTCGCTATGGCCATGAGACACAAAAATAAAATCGGCCTCAATGCAATCTACAGAAATATTAGTAGCCAATGGATTACCCGAAATAAATGGATCGAACAATATTTTTTTGCCTTGTACGTGTACGTTAAAACAAGATTGACCAAAATAAGTAAGTGTCATACAATTGTTAATTTAATAGTTTCTAAAAAAGGTAACAACAAAGCAACAATCTTTAAGGCAAACTGTTGATGTATCATTGTAAAATATTTATCACTAATTTTAATAGTTTAATTAAACAAAAATTTTTTTATGAGAAATGCAAGTACGTGGTGGATTATCGCTTTTTTAATGCTGCTGTTAGATTTTTATGTGTATCAAGCCATAAAAACCGTTAGTCAAAATTCAACCGAAAAAGCTAAATGGATGATACAAATTGTGTATTGGACCATTTCGGCGCTTACATTGGCTAGCCTTTTATCGCTACCGTATATACAGGCTTTACAAACCAATAAAATTTTCAGAAACTATGTATTTGCCATTATGGTAGGCTTGTTTTTGGCTAAGTTAATTGGTGCTACTTTCTTTTTGTTGGATGATATTCGTAGGCTATTTGCCTTTGTGTTTAGTAAGTTGTCAACCTCAAAAGCTCAAACGGTGGCATCAGAAAATGGCATACCTCGTTCTACATTTTTAAGTTGGATGGGCTTAGGTATTGGTGGCGGCTTGTTTGGTACTTTATTGTATGGTTTTAGCAATAAATACAAATATCAAATTGCCCGTGTGCCATTGGCATTTAACAATTTACCCAAAGCATTTAAAGGCTTAAAAATTGTACATATTAGCGATATACACAGCGGTAGTTTTAACAATAAAGCAGCCGTGAACCATGGGGTAGATATGATATTGAAAGAAAAACCAGATTTGATATTGTTTACAGGCGATTTGGTAAATGACCGTTACGAAGAAATGCACGATTATATAGATGTTTTTAATCGCCTAAAAGCGCCAATGGGTGTGTATAGCACATTGGGTAATCATGATTATGGCGATTATGTGGCATGGCCAAGTGAAGCTGCTAAAAAGCAAAACCTTGAAAATTTAAAGAAAATTCACGCCCAGTTAGGCTGGAAATTGATGATGAACGAGCATACTATTTTTGAAAAAGATGGCGAAAAAATTGCCTTACTAGGTATTGAAAACTTTGGTGCAAAAGGCCGTTTTCCTAAATATGGTAGAATGCAAGATGCACATGCTGGTACAGAAAACATTGCTTTTAAAATATTAATGAGCCACGACCCAAGCCATTGGGATTATCAAGTAACCAAACACTATAAAGATGTAGACTTAATGTTATCTGGTCACACACACGGTATGCAGTTTGGGTTAGAAAATCCATACTTTAAATGGAGCCCTGTAAAATGGATTTACAAACAATGGGCTGGCTTGTACGAAGAGGGTAGTCAGAAATTGTATGTTAATCGTGGTTTTGGGTTTATTGGCTATCCTGGTCGTGTGGGTATTTTGCCCGAAATTACAGTAATAGAATTGCAATAGATAGTGGTAAGTAGTAAAGGGTGCATAAACAATTTTCCATTTTTTGCTTTATTTTTAAATGGTTGTCAATCTTTAAAAGTTTGGCAACCATTGGCCCGCAGCAGAAAAAATTTATACACTCGGCAGCTTATTGAAAAAAAATTTTCACATTTTTTTACTTTCCTTTGGCATAATCATTGAAAAATGCTTTTCAAACAAACAATTTAAGCAAATGAAAAAGTTAATCGTTTCAACCCTTGCATTGTTACTAGTAGCAATGTGGGTACAAGCACAAGGCCTTAGGGCGGGTATTAAAATTGGTGCCAATGGCACTAAAATAGATGGGCAATCTTTTGAAGATGGCTACAAGCTATCGTATCAAGGTGGTGTATTTATTGAAGCCGATTTTAATAAAAAATTCGGTATTCAACCCGAAGTGTTATTTGGCCAATCTACTAGTAAAACCGTTAGCGGTATTGGTGCTGTGGGTACTAATTTGCCTGCTAGCCAAGATGTTACCCTTAATTATTTGTCTATACCCGTGTTGCTACGTTACAATGTGGGCAAGCTACTTACCTTAAACTTAGGTCCTCAGTTTGCCATATTATTAAATAAAGATAATACGGTGTTGCAAAATGGTCAGCAAGCATTTAAAAGTGGCGATTTAAGTATGGTAGGTGGTGTGCAATTAAACTTTAGTGTGTTGCGCATTTATGGTAGATACAATGTGGGTTTATCTAATATTAACGATGTAAGTAATCAAAATAAATGGAAAAGCCAGCAGTTGCAGTTGGGCCTTGGCTTTAAGCTTTAAATTTAGGATTTTAGGTTTTTCACACAAAGGCATCGTGTTTTTACACGATGCCTTCATTTTTTAACAGTCTATTAAAATGTGTGCTTAATTTTTTATGTTTTAAATGAAGTAAATCCTTTCTAATCGGTGTCATCTGCTTTACTATCTTTACGCCATTTTGTACCATCGTAATACGTAATATTGCAGTGGCACTAATATTGTTTTACTTAGCACTCTCAATTTTTTTATAATAATAGGTTAAGTTTGTGACAAATTGACTAACCACCTATTATTATGCAACATAAACGAATATGACTAAAAACAAGCGCTTTTTTGCTGGTGAAGATGAATCGGATTTTATGCCTATTATTCCTATAAATGAGGACGATGCAGACGATAAAAATCTCGTAATTTCAGATAAATTACCCATATTACCACTAAGAAACACCGTATTATTTCCAGGTGTGGTATTGCCAATAACTGTAGGTAGAGATAAAAGTATACAGGCTGTAAACGAGGCTTATAAAGGCGATAAATTAATTGGTGTTATTTCTCAAAAAGATACCAATATAGAAGACCCAGAGGCGAAAGATTTGTGTAACATAGGTACAGTGGCAAAAATTATTAAGCTCATAAAAATGCCCGATGGTGGTACTACCATTATTATACAAGGTAAAAGGCGTTTTGAACTTGTAGAAATGCTAAGTGACGATCCGTTTTTTAAAGCAAGTATAAAACTGCTTATTGATGACGAAAAGCCAGACAACGAAAATTTTGAAGCCTATTTAAGTAGCATTAAAGATTTGGCTACCCAAATCATTCAGCTATCGCCAAACATGCCTACAGAAGCTGGTATTATTTTAAAAAATATAGAAAGTGCTGGCTTCTTAATCAACTTTGTAAGCAGTAATTTGAATGCAGATTTAACTGAAAAGCAAACCCTGCTTGAGATGCACGACATTACAGGCCGTGCCGAAAAACTAGTACACTTACTACAACGTGAACTACAATTTGCCGAACTAAAAGACAAAGTAACCAACAAAGCTCGTGTAGAAATAGACAAGCAACAGCGTGACTACTTTTTGCAACAGCAACTAAAAAGCATTAAAGACGAACTTGGTGGCGACAGCAACGAACGTGAAGTAGCCGACATGAAGAAGAAAGCCGAAGCCAAAAAATGGCCAGAAGCTGCTAAAAACTTGTTTAATACCAACGTACAAAAGCTGGAAAGAATGCACCCTTCTACACCAGATTACTCTATTGTTTACAACCACTTAGACCTGTTGCTAGACCTGCCTTGGGAAGAATATACGGATGATAATTACGACCTAAGCAATGCTAAAAAAGTGCTAGATGCAGACCATTATGGTATGCAAAAAATTAAAAACCGCATACTAGAATACTTGGCAGTTTTAAAGCTAAAGGGCGATATGAAAAGCCCAATTTTATGCTTTGTAGGCCCACCAGGAATTGGTAAAACATCGTTGGGAAAAAGCATTGCACATGCTGTTGGGCGCAAATATGTACGCGTAAGCCTGGGTGGCTTGCACGATGAAAGTGAAATTCGTGGTCACCGTAAAACCTATATAGGCGCAATGCCTGGTAGAATTTTGCAAAACATTCGCAAAACCAAAACCAGCAACCCGGTAATGATTTTAGATGAAATAGATAAAATAGGTAACGACCATAGAGGCGACCCTTCATCTGCATTGCTAGAAGTGCTAGACCCCGAACAGAACAATACCTTTTACGATAACTACCTTGAACTTGAGTACGATTTAAGTAAAGTGCTTTTTATTGCTACCGCAAATAATTTGCAAAACATACAACCAGCCTTGCGTGACCGTTTAGAAATTATAGATTTAAGCGGCTACGCAGTAGAAGAAAAGGTAGAAATTGCTAAAAGACACTTAATGCCTAAGCAAAAAGAAGCCCATGGTTTGGGTAAAGTAAACCTAAAACTAGCCCCCAAAGTGCTAGAGAAAATAATAGAAAGCTACACCCGAGAAAGTGGTGTACGTGAACTAGATAGGCAATTAGCTAGCATCATGCGCTACCAAGCCAAAGAATTGGTATTAAACCAAAAGGTTAAAAGCCCTGTTACTACCGATGATGTAGAAACCATTTTAGGCTCTGCCAAATATAGCAACGACATCTACAAAACCGTGAACATGCCCGGTGTAGTGGTAGGCTTGGCTTGGACCTATGTGGGTGGCGATATTTTATTTATAGAAACTGTGTTAAGTGATGGTGGTAAAGGCGAGTTGAAGCTAACGGGCAACCTTGGTAATGTGATGAAGGAGAGTGCCATAACTGCCCTTACCCTTTTACAAGCCAACGCTAAAAAATACGGTATCGATGTAGAAGATTTTGGTAAAAAAACCATTCATGTGCATGTGCCCGAAGGTGCTACACCAAAGGATGGCCCAAGCGCAGGTATTACCATGTTGACCTCTTTAGCCTCTGCATTTACTGGACGTAAAGTAAAACCTTACCTAGCTATGACGGGCGAAATAACCCTACGTGGCCAAGTATTGCCTGTAGGCGGTATTAAAGAAAAAGTATTGGCGGCAAAACGTGCTGGCCTAAAAGAGATTATTATGTGCTGGCAAAACCAAAAAGATGTAGAAGAAATAGACAGTGCGTTTATTAAAGGTGTTACGTTTCATTATGTAAAAAACATGCAGCAAGTGCTAGATTTAGCTTTGGTGTAAATAGATTATTGGCAGCGTAAAAAGCCTATTACCAAGCAACGGTAATAGGCTTTTTTGCTGTGTCAGCGCTTTATTTTTTGGGGCATTTATACAACAGTTGTGGTTTTATGAAGAGGACAATTTTTTTTCTATTTAGATGATCCCAACTTTTTGCCTAGCCGCCACATAATAAATGTGTACCTAGATATTATAATTAATAATTAGTAATTAATAATTAATAATTGATAATTGATGAAAAAATATTTGCTTTTGTAAAAAAATAAAAATTCAAATCCAAAATAATCTAAAGTTTTTTTAACCTTACATGCTTCTTTAATTGGTTTTATTGTAGCTTTGCTTATTAATCAGAGTTAATATGAAATGACGTGAGTCAATTTTTTATGTAATTATTTACACAATGATACCGATTGAAATTTTTAAAAAACTTTTGCATACCTTTTTACCAACACATCTACTTATAGATGATAAAATGAATTTAATTTCAGTTGGTAATCTTATTCAATCAAATTTTGGTGTTATAATTAATACCAATTTTGCTTCAAGTTTTTTTATACCAAATCATACTTCAAAATTAAGTTATAACTACTTACAGTCTTGTGACAACAAAACATTTATAGTATGCGCTACCGCATCTCCGCAAGAGGCTTTAATATGTAAATTATGTTTGTTAGAAAATTCAAATCACTTGTTAATAAATATTATTAATAAAGATACATCCATTAATCATCAATATAGTATTGCCGAAAATACGCATTTAGATTTTAGTAAATTAAATAGCAAAGTAGAAGAAATTGGTTATCAATTATATTTGTACAATTTGGACGATTCAAGTGATTTTACCGAACTTATATATACTAATGCCAATTATAACGAATTTTATGACTTGGATGCAAATAATAATAAAAGCGTCATTTCGGAAGTGAAATATTGGTCAGCCTCTATACATCCCGAAGATATATGGATGATTCAAGATGCTGAACGTGCTTACCGAAGTGGAAAAATAAGAAATCATGCTTTACATTACAGAAAATTTGATGCTAATGGCAACATTAGGTGGATATTGGACAAAGGAATTGGTTTTGAGTACAAAGACGGTAAGCTGAAGAAAATAATTTGTATTCAATCCGATATAACTGAATTAAACGCTAGCAAACAGGAATTGTATAAACAAAAAATGTTTTTTGAAAATATATTGAACAGTTTACCAGCCGATATAGCCGTATTTGATAAGAGCCACAATTATGTATTTGTAAACACAAGTGCAATAAAAAGTTATGAAATACGAAATTGGATTATTGGAAAAAAAGATGAAGATTATGTAAACCTAAAAAAACTACCCAACTCTTTATTTGAAGATAGGCGAAAGGCATTTAATGAAGTTAAAAATACGCTTACACCCAAAAGTTTTGAGCAAGAAATTATAAAACCAGATGGTAGCAAAGCGTATTTTCTTAGAATATTTCATCCTTATATTAATAACGGAGATCTTGAATTTGTTATTGGCTATGGCATAAACATTTCTGAGCGTAAACAAATAGAGCAAGAAATATTAAAAAGTGAAACAAAGTATAAAACACTCATTGATAAAAGCCTTGCTATTATTACTACCCACACATTAGAAGGAGTGTTTACTATGGTTAACCCAATGGTAACAAAGGTTTTTGGCTTTGAAGCGCATGAAGTAGTTGGCCATAATATTAGCGAGTTTATCTCTCAAGAAGATTTGCAGCATTATAAAAAAATATATGTAGATGAATTAAAAAATAAAAAACAACACAATGGAATAGTAAAAGTGTTAAATGCAAAAAAAGAAATTATATATATATTGTACAAAAATTATCTAATAGAAGAAGGAGGCTTTGAACCTTATGTAATTAGCTATTCGGTAGATATTACCAAACGAATTGAAGCCGAAAATAAATTAAAAAAAGCTAAAAAAGAATTACATCAAACTAATATTTCTAAAGAACGTTTTCTAGCAAATATTAGTCATGAGCTAAGAACTCCTATGAATGGCATTATTGGCTTAATCAATTTATTAGAAAAAACAATACTGAATAATAACCAAAAAGAATACTTAGAATTAATTAAAGGATCAAGCGAAAGTCTTTTATTGTTATTGAACGAATTGTTAGATTTTGAAAAAATTGCCGCTGGAAAGCTTCAATTAGAAAAAATACATTTTGATGTTTCCGAAACGATAACTAAAATAGTTGAATCTTCAAGATATAAAATTGATGGCAAACGTTTGCCAATTGAAATAAATAATAGACTTCCTAAGAATCAATTTGTTATAGGTGATCCACATAAACTTGGTCAAATAATACTTAATCTTATTAGTAATGCCATCAAATTTACGTCCGATAGGGGAACTATTTTAGTTGACATGAATTTAATTGATAACAACGAAAAGTCTATTTCAATTGAAGTATCTGTTACTGATTCTGGTATTGGTATTTCTAAGGACAAGATAGATAAAATTTTCGAGCCATTTGTTCAAGCAGAAAACAATATTTCTAGAAAATTTGGCGGCACTGGCTTGGGATTATCTATTTCTAAATATTTAATAGAATTACAAGGTGGTACAATAAAAGTGGAAAGCATATTGGGTAAAGGTTCTATATTTAGCTTTAATCTTACGTATCCTAAAGTAAGCAAAAAGAAAGAAATTAGGACTGCTATACAAGAAAATACAACATCTAAAAATATTTTAATTGGCACTAAAATTCTAATAGCAGACGATGATGAAGTGAGTCAATACGTTCTAAAAAAATTAATAGAACAATGGGGATGCGTAGTTGCAATTGTAAAAAATGGTAAAGAGGCAGTAGAAGCTTTAAAAAGAGATAATTTTGACATGATATTTATGGATATTCAAATGCCTGAAATGGATGGCTTTGAAGCTACAAAAGCGATAAGAACCCTCCGAAACAAGAAAAAAGCCGATATACCAATTATAGCTGTAACATCTAATGCACTTAAAGATATTTTACTTAAATACATACGATCTGGAGTGAATGAGTATATACTCAAACCATACAATGAAACGACTGTACTTGAAACAATAATTAAATTTTTAGATGTATCTCAAATAGAGAGTCAATTAATAGCAAGGAATGGATTTAATAATAATGATGCTGAACAATTTTTATTAAACAATAATCACAATCTTGTTTTGGAAATAGCTAAAGTATTTAACAAAACATCTCTATCAAGCTATAATTTAATGGTAGAATCATATAAAAAAGGTGATTGGGATACTATGGCTAAAATATCGCATAAGCTGAATTTTGGCATTAATTTTTTATTTACTAAAGATGACGCAAACGTATTTAACCAATTACAAAATAATATTTCCAAAAAAACAAAAAATTCTGAAATGGAAGAACTGTTATTCAAATTAGGAGAATCATTATTATTAAAATATCATTTTAATTAGAATAATACAATCTATCAATATTTTATTAATTGTAGCGTTAAATTCAATATTAAAGTGCAATAGTTTTAAAAATATGTAAAACTTGTTTTTTGAAGCATCGCTTTTTATAAACTTGTTAAAACTGCCGCTTAAAATCCTCTCTTTAGCAAAGGGTTCCCAAACAAAATATAACTCGGTTAAGTAGTTATGGAAGGTTAAATATTTTATTCTGCCTGTTGCTGTTTTGGGTGCTTAAAAGATTTTCGGTGGGCATAAAATTTTTCTCAAAAAATAACGTTATACTATAAAAAATTTATAACAAAGACAGAATTTTAGAGATTGCTTCTAAACGATACGATGAGTTACAGTTGTTAAACAAGTTTGATAATTTTTACGATTACGAGAAAGCGTTTACCGATATAATGCGAACATTGTGTAAAGAAATTTTTGAAACAAATTTTAATTAAACACAAGCAAAAATGAAAAACATAGACAAACAAAGTTTAGAAAATGCGTATCGCTTATTTGAAAGTGGGGCTATTGATGCTATAGAAATAGGCACTACCAAAGGTTTGCAACAAATACATGTTTATTTGTTTGAGGGTTTATACGATTTTGCAGGACAAATACGCAAGCAAAACATAAGCAAGGGCAGCTTTCGATTTGCCAACGCTTTATATCTACACGAAGCTTTGGCAAAAATAGAATTGATGGCACAACATACTTTTGAGGAGATAATAGCCAAATATATAGAAATGAATATTGCCCATCCGTTTTTGGAAGGCAACGGAAGAACCACTAGAATATGGCTAGATATGATTTTGAAAAAAGAACTTAAACAAGTAGTAAACTGGCAGTTTGTAGATAAAGCACTGTATATGCAGGCCATGGAACGAAGCCCCATAAATGAATTAGAATTAAAAACTTTGCTACTCGCTCATCTTACTACCGATGTAAACAATAGAGAGGTAATTTTTAAAGGCATAGAACAATCGTATTTTTATGAGGGTTATAAAAAAGAAGATTAAAAGACAACAGTATTACTAACCGATATAACCATTGCAGCCATTTACGAAAGGCTTATTTACAATGAATTGTAAGGCAAAGGCTTGTTTGAACTTTCAGGCACTTTAACTATTACAGCTTGCTCGTAGGAATTTGTAATCCCGTCTAATGAGTAAAGGGTGTTACATCCAAATCCGCTATTCTACATGTTCGCAAAGCGGTATATCGCATAACAGATAAAAGGCATCTCAGATGCCATACTAGGGGGTTAATAAGAGCCGTGGTAGCTTTTTGTAACAACTTAAACACTTAAGCAACACTATCTTCTTTGCTTCTTTACCCTGTGTTTTGGGTTCTATTTTTACCCTACCGCTATTTGGTTCAAATTGTTAATAGTAACACGTTTTTGGTCTTGCAAAAACAAAA
>JASGCX010000013.1:19320-64998 GCA_030053925.1 Flavobacterium sp. | reverse complement strand
ATTTAGAGATTGTTGTTTAATGATAACTGGCAAAAAGTACTCGGCGTGGTTTGTGTAGTCACGAAGCAAGGCTTGGAAGAAATATTCATCAAGCCCCAATAAAGCCAAACTATATGTTGCACGCCGTTTTTCTTCTTTGTCATTTTTTATTTGTTTTATTACTAAACAACAAATAAGTTTGCATACTATAATTAGCTATTAATATGAATTTAGGTCAGATGGAATTGAATAATATTTACAATGTTGATTGTTTGGTTGGAATGAAAAGCCTGCCAAACGATTGTATTGATTTAGTTGTAACTTCTCCACCTTATGATGATTTGAGAATTTATAATGGTTATAAATTTGATTTTGAAAACATAGCTAAAGAATTATTTAGAGTTATGAAAAAAGGTGGTGTTGTTGTTTGGGTTGTAGGTGATAAAATAAAAAATGGCGATAAAACTTTGACAAGCTTTAAGCATTGTATTTCATTTCAAGAGATAGGATTTAATGTACACGATGTAATGATATATATGAAAAAGAACACTCCATTTATGAGGTCTAATGCTTATACAAATTGTTATGAATTTATGTTTGTATTAACTAAAGGAAAACCAAATACATTCAACCCTTTGAAAACAAAAACTGTTAGACAAGGATTAGAAAAATTAGTACACAACAAAAAAGCTGATGGTGTCAATAAAAAAATATTAGGCGTTTTAAAAGATGAAAAAACATTAACAAATATTTGGGAATATGCAGTTGGGTTAGGTGGCTCAACCAATGATAAAATTGCTTTTCAGCATACTGCAATTTTCCCTGAAAGATTAGCCCAGGACCATATATTGTCTTGGTCTAATGAAAATGACATTGTTTTCGACCCAATGTGTGGCTCTGGTACTACTTGTAAAATGGCAAAGCTGAATAATCGAAATTTTATTGGAATGGAAATATCAAAGGAATATTCAGAATTAGCCAAAGAACGAATAGGACTTATAGAAAATCAATTGTTTTGATTGTGTTGTTCTAAATATTCAATTGCTCTTTTTAAAAGCCCAATATCATCTTTAAATCTTCCAAGTCCTGTGTTGCAACTGTCGCAGAGCCATTCTCTTGCATTTTCTGTAATATGGTCGTGGTCTTTAACAATATTAGCAGTAACATCAGGTATTGACCCTTTTTGACAAATCGGACAAATGAAAAAGTGTTTTGGTCTATTCTTATCAAGCCTTCTCTTTTCACTTACTTTTAAAGGTGTTCCGTCAATGTCAACTCTGCAAGTTCTGCAACTCGGTCTTGTTGTTTTAAGCCCTTGTGCATCTGTTTGATTTATGTCAAAATCTTCTATATTTTTTTTATGATATGGCAAACATTACAAACTTTATATTCAAATGATTTGCCTGTTTTTTTAATGTCGAGAAAGGCAATGTTTTCAAGTTGAACGTTGAGTTCAACTCTTTTACCTATAAAGAAAACGAAGGCGAAACCATTAGTTTCATTCACTTCTCGTACAATACCAACAGAATTTACAGCTACATCATTTGTCGCAGATTTAAGAACTACAAAATCTTCAATTTTTATCATCGAATAACTCTTTTATATTAACATTAAGTGCTTTTGCAATTTTCTCAATGTTAACGAGAGTTATGTTTTTCTCTGCTCTTTCAATCATGCCTATATAAGTTCTATGCAAGTTGGCTTTAAACGAAAGTTGTTCTTGTGAAAGACCATTTTCTTTTCTTAAATCTCTAACTCGATTTCCAAACTTTATTAGTATTTCTTGTTTTGATATCATTGCTAATTACAGTATGCAAATCTAATTGTAGTCTACAACAGCCACAACATACTATAGTTAGCATTTTGAGGGAAGTTATTTTAATTTATCAGGGCCTGTCCAACATGGTGTGCAACGCTAGGGGTTGGCGAAACTCAATGACATCTTACACTGCCTCAATGGCATCTTACAGTGCCTCAATGACATCTTACACTGCCTCAATAGCATCTTACAATGCCTCAATGGCATCTTAAAGTGTCTCAATGGCATCTTACACTGCCTCAATGGCACCTTACACTGCCTCAATGACATCTTACAGTGCCTCAATGGCATCTTACAGTGCCTCAATGGCATCTTACAGTGCCTCAATGGCATCACAGCCCGCTTCGTCTCCACACCAACCATTGAAACCACAGACACGAACCAAGCCAATGGGCATCAGTAAATAATCAATAAACAATGTGCAATATTCAATAAACAATTGTTGTTGCGTATTTAGAGATTGTTGTTTTATGATAACTGGCAAAAAGTACTCGACGTGGTTAGTGTAGTCACGAAGCAAGGCTGAGGAAATCAGTAAATAATCAATAAACAATGTGCAATATTCAATAAACAATTGTTGTTACGTATTTAGAGATTGTTGTTTTATGATAACTGGCAAAAAGTACTCGCCATGGTTAGTGTAGTCACGAAGCAAGGCTGAGTAGGTGATAGTTTATAGCTAATGGTGGATGGTGTAAACAAACCGTAACATTTGGCGCAATGCCACTAAATTTGACAACAAGAATAGTACTACCATGAGTAAGATAAGAATACAAAACTTTGGTCCCATAAAACAAGGCTGTGTAGATAATGATGGGTGGATAAATATTGAAAAAGTAACCGTATTTATAGGTAACCAAGGCAGTGGTAAAAGCACGGTGGCAAAGATGATTTCTACATTGACTTGGATGGAAAAAGCTATTAATAGAGGGGATTTTGACACCGAACATTTCACTTCGTATGACTTTGAAGCCCATTTTATTTATCATGGCATCCTTAGCTATTTTCAGAAGAATACCATAATCGAATATATTGGTGATAGAATGACTATTTCATTTGGAAATGATGCTAGACTTCCATTTGAAATGAAGATTAGTAATATTTACAATGTTCCTAAGATAATGTACGTACCTGCTGAAAGGAATTTTTTAAGTGTTGTTAAAAATGCATATGGAATACGAAACTTACCTGAAACGCTATACACTTTTGCAGAGGAATTAAGAAAGGGTCAATTAGCCTTGAACAGCGATTTCCTACACCTACCTATTGGTAATGTAGCCTACAAATACAATGAAGACAACGACACATCTTACATAAAAAATGACAATTATGAATTGGATTTAACTGAATCTTCTAGTGGGTATCAATCATTTGTACCACTGTACTTGGTGACTAAATTTTTATCCGATCAATTAGGTAAAGATGAACAAGTTTTACGTGGTCAGCTTAGTGTAGAACAAAGTGTAAGACGCAATAAGGAGATAGCGGATGTAATGTTTAACGAAGAGTTTAGCGTAAGTGACAAAAATAACAGGATAAAAGCCATTGATGCGAAGTATCTAAATACATGCTTCATTAATATAGTAGAAGAACCAGAGCAAAATTTGTTTCCTAGTTCGCAACAAGAAATATTAAATAGTCTATTAGCTTTCAACAATACCAATGTGAATAATAAACTAGTAATCACTACACATAGCCCTTACCTCATTAATTATCTGTCATTGGCTATTGAAGGCGAAGCTTTACAAAATAAAATGCAAGTACAGGGCAAGGATGACGATGCATTGAGACTTAAATTACATGAAATAGTACCTAGCGAATCATTGGTTTCAGGTGATAAAGTTGCCATCTATGAACTCGATGAAAGCAATGGAACAATCAAGCGATTACCTACTACCGAAGGTATTCCTTCTGATAAAAATTATCTGAACCAATCGCTAAGAGATTGTAATAACATGTTTGATGCACTTTTAGAAATTGAACAAGAACTATGAGCCTAAATTTCTTTCAACGCAAATGCCAAGAGCCTGCAATTAATCATGTTGTGTTTGGGTTATGTGATGATGAAAATGGTGGTAAAGCATATACGAATACCGATGATACATCTAAGTGGATAGCCACTGTAAAAAACGAGAGCCAAAAGCAGGTAGTGTTTACCGCTATAGATAAGTGTGTGCTTTTGGATAATGAATACGAGGGCAGAGGTAGATGTGATGCCATGTTAACCACCATCGATGAATTGTATTTGGTAGAGTTAAAAAATCAAAGTCCACCGTGGCAATCTCATGCAATAGAGCAGTTGGCATCAACCATTCAATTCTTACGTGATACCCATAACATCAATGCTTATAAAAAAAGGAAAGCATTTGCCTGTAACAAGAAAAGAGACAAGTTTGCTGTGCTTGACAACGAATTCAATAAAAGTTTTTTCAGAGCAACCACGTTTCGTATTGATGTGCAAGCTGAGATTGTAATTGTGTAATTAGTTACTGTATTAGGATAGCTTTCTAAATTTCCACTATTATTGTATATGCGTAAATCACTTTCTGTACTGCCAATATTTTGCTTATTGTATTCAAGCTGTGTTGTTTCAACATATGTTGAAAAGTCATCACTATATGAAACAAGCGTGAGTAAATCTGATACAAAAATTAAAAGCATCTTGCTAGTAGGTGTAGGCTCTACCCCCTCACGACTTTTTCTTGAAAACCTATCAACAGAGATAATAAAAAATTTCAAGCGTTTAGATATTACCTGCGATTTTACTTATGAAGGTAAAATTCCAAAAGGTTCGCATGTTGATTTAAAGGAGATAGTTACGGCTGATTATAATGCGTATTTGGTCATTAACCCAATTGACACATCTTATATAGATGCTCATAAAGATGTTGGCTTTTTTGTAACACCCTTGCCCAGTGGTTATGGTGCGTCAGGTTCAGTGATAGGTAATCAATATAAAGAAGACTTTTATGTAGAACTATACACCAATAATGGCTTACTTAACAAAGTATGGCAAGCAGAATTAAAGTTAGATTTTGATGTTGTTAACAACGATAAATACGTAAAAATTGCAAAAGAAATATTTGATAGACTTATCAAAAACGGTTTTATAATCAACAAATAAATTAATAGTGATTTCTTAGCCTTGGTACTTGTCCTCACGAAACACCTATAAATTCGGCAATTATGGCACGTGAAGACACATACCAAAGCAGAGAGGAAGGAGTAAATTCATAAACATTAATAACTTCAAACAATTGTTATGGCAGTAACGTTAGAAAATAATGACATTATAATTGAGATTTTTGACGACCCTGCTTTTAGCCAACAAGGAATATATGTCAGCACTTATAATAGAATCATTCAGATAGATAAAGACAAGCCTTATTCACCAATATCGCAACATGCCATTAAAGTATATAGAGACAACACGCTTATTGATAGTGCCATCATTTTGGCAAGTGGTGGCGGCACAAGTATTTATGAGGATTCTGTTCTACTAGATGACAACAATTTAATTATCCGTTGTTGTAATAAACTTTTTAGTCTATCGCTGCCAGAGTTAAAAACCAATTGGGCCACTGAAGTTGATTGGGCTACTTGCTTTTCAATTTATAAGTATCAAGACACCTACATTTCGCATGGTGAACTTTCTATTGCAAGAATTGATAAAACAGGAAAGATTCTTTGGAGCTTTAGTGGGGCAGATATTTTTGTTTGTATAAATGAAGGAGAGCCATTTACAATGTATGATACACACATTGCACTGACAGACTTTATTGGTAGTACTTATCAAATTGACTACGATGGCAAACAAATTGCCTTTGAAGCATTCAACTATTATCAACAAACACCTACCACAATATCATTAAAGATAGCTAAGCCTTGGTGGAAATTTTGGTAAGAAGTTAATTAGTGAGATTTCAGCTATTCGAGATGTTAACACATCGCTTCTCGAACTATAATATAGAAAGGGATTTCTTAATCCCATGCATCCAAGAAGCGCAACAAAAAAAACAATATGAAAACAAACATAACGCTTACGCTGACTGATTTTGAAAGAGCCAATTTGAGAAAACACAAAGTGAAAATCTCTGACATTCTCAACTATGCTGTAGACGAATTAGAACTTATTTTAGGCACAACCTCGCAACGTGCAAAAGAAATGTATGCCTTAGCCGAATTTCAAACCGTTCCATCAATAGGTATCAAGTTGGCAGAAGACCTTGTATTTTTAGGCTACTACACACTTAACGAGCTTACAAACAAAAGCGGCGCAACATTAACAGATGAATACGAACAGAAAAAAGGCTATTGGGTAGACCCTTGCGTTGAAGACCAATTTAGATTAGTGGTAAATTTTGCTCAAACAAATGACGCTACAAAAACGTGGTGGCATTTTACCGAACAAAGAAAAAAATACCGCCTTGAAAACGGCTACCCTGCAAGCAGACCTAAAACGGCATGGCACAAAACCATTGAATTTAAAACAAACCCGACAGGTCTTGAAGACCTGTCGGGTTTAAGACCTGTCGGGTTTAGATTACACGGCATGGCACAAAACAATTGAATTTAAAACAAACCCGACAAATCTTTAAGACCTGTCGGGTTTAGATTACACGGCATGGCACAATACAATTGAATTTAAAACAAACCCGACAGATCTTTAAGACCTGTCGGGTTTAGATTACACGCCATGCCACAATACTATTGAATTTAAAACAAACCCGACAGGTCTTTAAGACCTGTCGGGTTTAAATTACACGGCATGGCACAAAACAATTGAATTTAAAACAAACCCGACAGATCTTAAAGACCTGTCGGGTTTAGATTACACGGCATGGCACAATACTATTGAATTTTAAAAAAACCCGACAGATCTTGAAGACCTGTCGGGTTTAGATTACACGGCATGGCACAATACTATTGAATTTAAAACAAACCCGACAGGTCTTAAAGACCTGTCGGGTTTAAGACCTGTCGGGTTTAGATTACACGGCATGGCACAAAACCATTGAATTTAAAACAAACCCGACAGGTCTTGAAGATCTGTCGGGTTTAGATTACACGGCATGGCACAATTCAATTGAATTTTAAAAAAACCCGACAGGTCTTTAAGACCTGTCAGGTTTAGATTACACGGCATGGCACAATACAATTGAATTTAAAACAAACCCGACAGATCTTGAAGATCTGTCGGGTTTCGATTACACGGCATGGCACAAAACAATTGAATTTTAAACAAACCCGACAGGTCTTTAAGACCTGTCGGGTTTAGATTACACGGCATGCCACAATACATTTGTATTTAAAACAAACCTGACAGATCTTTAAGACCTGTCGGGTTTAGATTACACGGCATGGCACAATACAATTGAATTTAAAACAAACCTGACAGGTCTTTAAGACCTGTCGGGTTTAGATTACACGGCATGGCACAATACAATTGAATTTAAAACAAACCCGACAGGTCTTAAAGACCTGTCGGGTTTAGATTACACGGCATGGCACAAAACCATTGAATTTAAAACAAACCCGACAGGTCTTTAAGACCTGTCGGGTTTAAGACCTGTCGGGTTTAGATTACACGGCATGGCACAATACAATTGAATTTAAAACAAACCCGACAGGTCTTAAAGACCTGTCGGGTTTAGATTACACGGCATGGCACAAAACCATTGAATTTAAAACAAACCCGACAGGTCTTGAAGACCTGTCGGGTTTAAATTACACGGCATGGCACAATACAATTGAATTTTAAAACAAACCCGACAGGTCTTGAAGACCTGTCGGGTTTAAGACCTGTCGGGTTTAGATTACTAAGAGAACAAGTATTCCACGTCTTCTCTTGTTAGGCTCTTTACAAAGCCGTCATCATCGGTTATTAAGTCTCTTGCTAGGGCTTTTTTGCGCTCTTGTAGTTTTAGTATTTTATCTTCTACGGTATCGGTACAAATCATGCGGTACGCAAATACATTTTTGGTTTGGCCTATACGGTGTGTACGGTCTATGGCTTGCTGCTCTACCGCTGGGTTCCACCATGGGTCTACAATGTACACATAGTCGGCGGCAGTAAGGTTTAAGCCCACACCTCCTGCTTTTAGCGAAATTAAAAACACCCTACATTCTTCGTTGTTTTGGAAGTTTTGTATGGCTTTTTCACGGTCGGTAGCCGAGGTGCTACCATCAAAATATTCGTAAGCTACGCCAAGCTCGTTGAGGCGTTGTTTTATTAATGCTAACATGCCTAAAAACTGCGAGAACACAAGGGCTTTGTGGTTACTAATGTTTTCGGTAATCTCACGGCCTATTTCTTCTAGTTTTACCGAAACATTTGGGTATTTCTCATGCTCGTTCATAATGTATGGGCTATCGCATATTTGGCGCAGCTTCATTAGGCCTTGCAAAATGGTTAATTGCGATTTGCCTACACCTTGTGCATCTACGGTACCTAAAATTTTCTCTCTAAAATCGTTTCTAAACGCTTCGTATATTTTACGTTGCTCGTCGCCCATTTGGCAAAAGAGTACCATTTCTTGTTTCTCTGGTAAGTCTTTAGCTACTTGTTCTTTGGTACGGCGCAAAATAAATGGGTACAATAGTTTGCGTAAATGTTCTTTTTGTTCTTTCTCGCCAAACTTATCAATAGGTACGGCAAATTCTTGCTTAAAAAATTCAACACTACCAAGCATGCCTGGGTTTAAGAAGTTCATTTGGGCAAATATATCGAAGGTGTTGTTTTGTAAAGGTGTACCACTTAGGCACAAGCGGTTTTTAGCCCTTAGTAAGCAAGCGGCTTTGGCTACTTTACTGCTTGGGTTTTTAATGGCCTGGCTTTCATCTAACACCACATAATCTAGGTTCATTTCTACAAACTGCTTAATATCGCTACGCAGCGTACCGTAGGTGGTAATAATTACGTCTATATGGTCTTGGTGTAAGTTTTCACGCAATCTGCTACCGCCGTGGTGAATGTAAAAGCTAAGGTTGGGTGCAAATTTACCAATTTCATTTTGCCAGTTATACATTAAGGTAGTAGGGCAAACCACTAATGCTTTTAACGAGCCTGATTCTTGTTTAAGATGGCACATAAAGCTTAGGGTTTGTATGGTTTTACCTAGCCCCATATCATCGGCCAAAATGCCGCCCCACTGCACTTCACGCAAGTAATTTAACCACTGAAAACCACTTTCTTGATAAGGGCGTAAAATAGATGTTAAGTGTGGTGGTGGTGCTATGTCTTTTATGGCATAATTCTCTTTCAGCTTTTCGTATTTTTCTTCTAGCTGAAAAAATAATTCTTCTTCGTTACGCTCGTTGTATAGTTCTTCAATAACGCTAAAGTGGTACTTACTTAGTTTTATGTTGGTGCTTTTACCCTCACCTACTCTAAACAATAACGCGTACTTTTTTATCCACTCTTCGGGCAATATACCTAATGTACCATCTTGCAATTGTACATACTGTTGCTTGTTTACAAGGGCTTGCTTTATATCGTCTACCGTTACTTGTTGTTCGCCAAAACTTATTTGCACTTTGGCATCAAACCAATCGGTATTGCTACTAATAAAAATTTTGGTAGAAGGCTTGGCTGTATTAAATCTAAAATGCTTTAAGGCATCAAAGCCATACACGGTTACATTCATGTCCTTCACGGCATCTATAAATAAGAAGAACCAGTTGTTCTTCAATACATCGGCACCTTTTAGTGCTAGTGTATAGTTATCTGCTGGGCGAATAAAGTTTGAGTGTAGGTTTTCTATCTTTTGAATAAAGTTTTTTTCTGCCTCTACATGGCGTTGTATCACCAAAATTTTATCGGCTACAGGCAGTATAATTTTGTCTTTATCGCTTTGTTTTATTTCGTAGCCTTTGTAGCTAAATACGGGTTCAAGTACTAAATAATCGCCTTTTTCTTTCAAGAGTATTTTACAGTCGGGCAATACATCACGTATCTCTTCTTTTTCAAGATTACCAAAATTGATGTTGTAGTCTTTGGTAAGTGGTAAAATAAATTCTTGTAAATAACTAGCCCAATCTACCCTATCAATTTTTAGTGTACCAGATGGCAAAAATTTGCTTACCGCAGCAATGTCTTCGCTTTTATCCCAAGTAAAAAATTGGTTGTGATACTGAAATAACATCACACTAGCACATTCGTTTTCGGTGATGTTTAATTCGGCCGAAGGCAACTTTACATTGCACTCTACGGTGTACTCACCAGCAGCATAATTTACAGCAAATGTAGGCCCTATGTTTTCGGCCGAAAACTCGGCTAGTTGTAGGTTTGCGGTGGTAAAGCTTTTTTTAAAAGGCAGGTAAAATACAAAATTACTGCCCGCTAAATGGGCTAATAATTTCTTGTATTTTGGTTGTAAATACTCGCTAATAAGGTTACATGTTTCTTCGGGCAATTGGTTGGTGTGTTGCTGAATAACATTTTCCCAACTATCGCTAAATGGCGAGTTTCGGTTAAGGTATTTATTTACCTCTATGGGCAGTAGCTTACGCAATTGCTGCACCATTGTTTTATCATCTTCGTTAAACACATCGGTGTTAATAAACTTGTTTAAGTCTAACCTTTCTACCTTGCTTGTGTATTTAGAGAAGTCTTCGTCTGTTTCGCCTTGTACTGCATCTATTTGTATAAATGGATATTGCTGTTGGTTGGTATTAATTACCACACCAAGCTTAAACGCAGCTTTATTAGGCAGTACTTGTTCTTTAATTTCTGTTGCTTCAAATGCCTCGTTAGTAGCATCTATCTTGCTTTGTGGCTTTGGTGGTTCTTCTACTACCTGTGGTTTTACATCTGCAGTATTGGTTACAGTAATTACCCGTTTTATAGAGGTATCTAGTACACGTAAAAATGGTTTACCATCGGTATAAGTAAATTCAAATTTGCCTTTTAACTCGTCGCTAAGGCTATACCCATAAATGCTTAGTAGTTTGTTTTTTACAGCATCCCAGTTACGAATGGTATCGAAATAATTAGCCCCTTTTGCTTTTAGCAATTGTAAAAAAACAATGGCTTTATGTACACACAAGGGATGTTTGGTATCGCTATTGCAAGTACAGCTAGTATCAAAATTGCGCTCTTCGTTTTTAAGCAACATTAAATTGTACATGGTGCCGCCCATTTCTACATTGGCAGTTACACGCTCGTCTTTGGCACTTACTATTTTTGCTTTTTTATCTTGTAAAAAATTTTCGGCAGTAATAAAACTTTCTGGCGATGATAACATGCGTATCATCTTTAAATCTAGCATTTTCATTTTTACTACCGTATGCTTTTGATTGTACACCAACTCACGTTCGCCAAGCATGTTTTTATCTAACATTTCTTGCAAGGTGAATAATGTACCAGCTTTATGGCGGCAAATTTCGTTAAGGTTATAAGGGCAAGTGCAGCGCAATTTTAATGTAGCAGGATCTTTAAATTGAGATACATACACTTTGTAGTAAGTAGCGTAGCTATCGTCTTTAACTCTAAAATTTACAGATGCCATTAACTCATCGTACTCTATCAATTCTACATTGCCTAGTGCGTGTATTTTTTTACCACGGCGGATGACTTCTTCCGAACCATTGTTATAAATATGTTTAACGAGATACGGTAAAGCCATTATTTTATTTGATAAGATTGATGTTTTGGTAAGTTAAAACCATGCAGGCAACGAAAAATGCAATTTACAAATGTACAGGAATGATAGTGAGCGTATAAAGTTTTATTATTGGCGGTGTACCAAGTGTTTGTTAATAGCCTGTTTATAGTATTTACAACCATACCATAGCCAAAATACCTTGCTTAATGCCCAACATCCACTAATCAATTAAGCAAACAAAAGTGTACCCATAGTGTTACATTTGATTTTTACAGTAAAATTAATGTATGAGCCAACCATTTCCACTAACAGGTATTAGTTCGGTAGCTATTCATGGTGCCGATAATAACCATGCCGAATCGTCGCACTTAACACCCATATACGCCACATCTACCTTTACATTTGATACGGCAGAACAAGGTATGGAACGCTTTGCCAGCCTTGATAAAGAAAAAATATACAGCCGCTGGGGCAATCCAACATTTAAAAACGCCGAAGAAACCATTGCTGCACTAGAAGCCTTTGGCCTTACCAATGAGGTAGGAGAGCCCTTGCAGTTAAAAGCCTTGCTGCACGCTAGTGGGCAAGCTGCTATGGCTACGTTATTTTTAGCCAATGTGCAAAGTGGCGATAGCATTTTATCGCATTTTTCTTTGTATGGTGGCACTTACGAACTGATGCACAAAGTATTGGCACAAAGCGGTATCAACATTATTATAGCCGACCTGCGTAACTTAAATATTGCCGCCGAAACTATCAAAAACAATCCCTCAATTAAACTAGTACATTTAGAAACACCGGCCAACCCAACCATACAATGCGTAGATATTGAAGCCATTACCAAGCTAGCTAAAGCACAAAATATACTGGTAAGTGTAGATAATACTTTTGCAACGCCCTACTTGCAGCAACCGTTTAAATATGGTGTTGATTTTGTGTTTCACAGCACCACTAAGTTTTTAAATGGGCATGGTACAGCCATAGGCGGCGCACTAATAGGTAAAAACATAGAACTAATGAAAACCAAAGTGTGGAAATGGCATGCGTTGCTTGGTGGCAATGGCAATCCGTTTGATGCTTACCTTTTAATTACTGGTATGAAAACACTAGAACTACGCATGGAACGCCATTGTAGCAATGCCATGATAGTTGCTAAATTTTTAGCGCAACATACTGCGGTAGCCCATGTAAATTATACAGGCCTAACATCGCATCCCGATTACCATTTATGCCAAAGGCAAATGAAACATCCTGGCGCCTTAATGAGTTTTGAGCTAAAAGGTGGTTTAGTTGCAGGTAAACGTTTTATAGACAAATTGCAAATGTGTGTACGTGCTGTAAGCCTTGGTACTGTAGATACTTTACTGTCGCATCCTGCAAGTATGACGCACTTTAGCGTACCAAGAGAAGAGCGTCTTAAATTTGGCATTACCGATGGCTTAATACGCCTAAGCGTTGGTATTGAAAATGTGGCAGATATTCTTGCCGATTTTGAACAAGCATTAGCATAAATAATGGGCAAAAAAGTAGCAGTAATTGGTGCCGGTATTAGTGGTTTATCTACCGCTTATGTATTGGCAAATAATGGCTTTGAAGTAACGGTATTGGCAAAAGCATTTTCGCCAAATACTACCTCAAATAGGGCAGCAGCATTTTGGTTTCCGTACCACGTTCGTGGCGATAAAAGAGCAATTACTTGGGTAGAAACAAGCTATAGGTACTTTAAAAAATTATCGTTAGATACAGCAAGCGGCATAAGTTTTAAAAAAATAGTTAAAGGCATTAAACAAGGCATTATTGATGACGATAGTTGGATGGCTTTTATGCCCGCCAATACTTGTACAGAATTATCAACCAAACAATTGCCAAATGGCTACAGGCAAGGCTTTGAGGCCAATGTGCCTTTGGTAGAAACCCAACTATTTTTGCCTTACTTGCAGCATGTTTTAACAAATAAGGGAGTAGTATTTAAAGAAGCGAATATTACCGATTTGCACACAGTTGCCCTATCTTATAATGTGGTGGTAAACTGTACTGGTTTAGGTGCAAGTGTACTTTGTAACGATAGCCGTATTTTTCCTGTTCGTGGCCAAGTAATACTTGTTGAACCAGGTTTTCCAGATGCTATTTTTCTTGATAACCAAACACCCACATACATTGTACCTAGGCAAGATGCAACCATTATTGGCGGTACTTACGAAGAACATGTAGGCGTAGAAACCACTGAGCCAAAAACGCTAGAACAGTTATTGGCAAAAGCAAGCAATGTATTTGCCCAATTGCAGCATAAACGCATAATTGGTAATTGGGCAGGCCTAAGACCATTTAGAGATACTGTGCGATTAGAGCAAGAAGCCAACACCAATATTATTCATAATTATGGGCATGGTGGTAGTGGTTTTACATTGTCATTTGGCTGCGCCGAAGCAGTATTGCAATTGATAAAGCCCTAACCCCAAAAGATAATAATAGTTTGCCCCTAGAGAAATTAGTGCAATTCGTGTAATTGTAAAAATTCGTGTAATTCGTGCAATCAAAAAAAATTCGTGTAATCAAAAATTTCGTGTAATCACCCTAATTCGTGTAATTCGTGCAATTCAAAAAAATTCGTGTAATTCGTGTAATTCGTGCAATTCAAAAAAATTCGTGCAATTAAAAAATTCGTGTAATTCGTGTAATTCAAAAAATTCGTGTAATTCAAAAAATGTGTAATGAAAAAATGTGTAATGAAACTAAGAACAGCAGTAAAAGAAGATTGTAAAAGATTGCTAGAATTAATTAAAGAACTAGCTGTGTACGAAAAAGCCCCCGATGAAGTAATAGTAACGCTTGAGCATTTTGAAGAAAGTGGTTTTGGTAAAAATAGGGTTTGGTGGGCTTTTGTAGCCGAAGACGAGCAACAAGTAGTGCAAGGTTTTGCGCTGTATTATATTCGTTACAGCACTTGGAAAGGTAAGTGTATTTATTTAGAAGATTTATTGGTAACAGAACAAATGCGAGGCAAAGGCATAGGCAAGTTGTTATTTGAAGCCGTAATGAATGAAACTAAAAACAGAGGCTTTAAGCGTATGTGCTGGCAAGTGCTAGATTGGAACGAGCCTGCTATTAATTTCTACAAAAAATACAACGCCACATTAAACCCCGAGTGGATGAATGGCATAATTGACTTTTAGTTATTTGATTTTCTCAAAGGTGAGTGTTGCCGGCAACGAATTTCTATTGTAAAACCTTGATACGTTAAACGTTTGCTGGTTGGTAGACATTTGAAACTTGCATTTTTGAAAAGTAAGTGACGAGCTTATAAAATTTAACAAAAAAAGAGAATCGGCAGTATAGTAATACGCAAAAAAAGCAGAGTTGTTAATTGGATAATTTGGATTAATTGATACATCACTAAACGGCTTACATTTAAAACCTAACGTTTTATACCCTCGATAGGTGCCTAATGTGTCGCCTGCAACAAAGTCAAATGTATCTAATCGTAAGCTTTGTTCAACCCAAATACCAGATAGCGTTACAGGTGTATTATCTTTTGTGCAAGTAATAAAAAAAGTAACAAAAAGTATAACTATTACTAACTTCATGATACAATAATTTTTGGTGATTGACTTAGCAAATCAACTATTCATTGCAAAAATAAAATTAATTAGAGTCTATTTTACAACCCCAATTTTTCAATAGCAGTTTGTGCCGCAATTTGGCTAGCATCTTTTTTATTAAAGCCTTTACCTTGGGTAATTACTTGGCCATCAATAACCGTGTTAATAATAAAAATGCGTCTACCACTTTCTAGCTTTTCTTCGGCAAGGTCAAAGGTGAGTACTTTACCATTTTTACTGGCCCAGCCTATCAGTTTGTTTTTAAGGTTAATGTCTACTAGTTCTAGGTCATCAACAAACATGTGAGGTATTACAATTTGCTTTAGCACCCATTGGTGCGTTTTGCGGTAGCCTTTATCTAAATAGATAGCACCAACAACGGCTTCAAGGGTATTACCAAAAATTTGGCTGTTACGCAGCGAATTATCGAATTTATTGAAAAGTGTAATCTTCTTTAAACCCATTTTCACAGCAATGTCGTTCAATTGCTGCCTATTAACCATTTTGCTACGCATTTCGGTTAAAAAACCTTCGCCTTTATAGGGGTATCTTTTAAATAAATAATCTGCTACAATAGCACTTAAAACAGCGTCACCTAAATACTCTAGGCGTTCGTTATTTTCTTCGGGGGTATCTTTTACGCTACGATGGCTAAGAGCGGTGTAATAAATACCCATATTGGTAGGCTTTATGCCTAAAGTATTTTTTACATTTTCTTCAAATGATGAGGTGGTTGATTTTTTAAGTAATCTTTTTAGTATTTCCACCACGTTATGCCACGTATTTTTTAACTATTACACAAGCGTTGTGACCACCAAAACCAAACGTATTACTCAATGCTGCGTTTACAATACGTTTTTGCGCAGTATTAAAAGTGAAATTTAGTTTATTATCCAAATCTGGGTCGTTGGTAAAGTGATTAATAGTTGGCGGTATAATATTGTGTACTACGCTTTGTATGCAAGCAATAGCTTCTATTACACCTGCGGCACCTAAAGTATGGCCTGTCATCGATTTAGTGCTGCTAATGTTTAAGTTATAAGCATGTACACCAAATACATCTGTAATAGCTTTTACTTCGGCTACATCACCCAAAGGTGTAGAAGTGCCGTGTGTATTAATGTAATCAATTTCTTCTGGTTTCATGCCGGCATCTTGCAATGCAGAAATCATCACATTTTTTGCACCCAATCCTTCGGGGTGTGGGGCTGTTAAATGGTAAGCATCGGCAGTAGCACCACCGCCAGCCACTTCACAATATATTTTAGCACCACGCTTAATAGCATGTTGGTATTCTTCAAATACTAATACACCAGCGGCTTCGCCCATTACAAAACCATCACGGTCTTTATCGTAAGGTCTGCTAGCTGTGGTAGGGTCATTGTTGCGCTCACTCATGGCTTTCATGGCATTAAAGCCACCCACGCCTGCTTCGCAAATAACGGCTTCGGCGCCACCACATAAAATTACATCGGCTCTACCTAGGCGAATAGTGTCTAGTGCAGATACCATTGCATTGGTACTACTAGCACAAGCACTTACTACGGCGTAGTTAGGCCCTCTAAAACCATGACGCATAGATATTTGCCCTGCGGCAATATCTAAAATCATTTTAGGAATGAAGAAAGGATTGAAACGTGGCGTTCCATCGCCTTTGGCAAAGTTGGATACTTCTTCTTGAAAGGTATTTATACCGCCAATGCCACTTGCAAAAATAACACCCACCCTATCTACGTCTACATTTTCTTTAGAAATACCACTATCGGTAACGGCCATATCGCTTGCTACAATAGATAATTGTGCAAAACGATCCATACGCTTAGCTTCTTTTCTATCCATGTAATTTACAGGATCGAAACCTTTAACCTCACAAGCAAATTGTGTTTTAAATTTTGAAGCATCAAATAGTGTAATCTTATCGGCACCTGATACACCGTTCACCAAATTATTCCAGTAATCATCTAAATTATTACCTATTGGTGTTAATGTACCAATACCTGTTACTACTACTCTTTTAAGTGCCATATAGGAAAGCCTTTAAGTTAGAAATCCGCCTTACCTTGGCTTAAACCTAAGTAAGGCGGATTTTAAATTATTCTTTAAGAAAAGCGAGTGAAAACTACTTAGCGTTTTCTTCTAAGTAAGCAACTGCTTGACCAACCGTAGTGATGGTTTCGGCTTGCTCATCTGGAATTGAAATGTTAAATTCTTTTTCAAATTCCATAATTAATTCAACGGTATCCAAAGAATCGGCACCGAGGTCGTTGGTAAATGAAGCTTCGGTGGTAACTTCCGCTTCGTCAACTCCTAATTTATCAACGATAATTTTTTTCACTCTTGTTGCGATGTCTGACATTGTAATTATTTTTTAGTTACGGTTGCAAAAATATACTTTTTGGTAAAACCGCAAGTTTTTAAATGAATTTTGTTTGAGAATGCGAAAATTTATATTGGTTACTAACATCAAAACCATGCTTTATACCTATTTTTTATACGCAAAAGTAGTTACAACCAATTAGTTACTAGTATTGCCTTTTATAACCACTAAGGGCTATTTTTATAAAAGTTACCCTTAGCAATGCTATGTTTTGTGCAATTTTTCAATTACCAAAAATAATTTGGTTAATTTTTGCTAAAATATTTTGTACCAAATTGGTAGATATTTTAACCTCTTTTGTTTGTAAAATTTTGTTTGTATTGTTGAAAATTGGGTAAAACCTTTTTTAAATCTGCCAACGTTACTGATAATACCTCGGTGAAATAACAACAAAAAGAGCGCATCATAAGCAAGTGGCTTATCTGTTCTCTCTCTCAATTCTTAGCTATTAAGCAGGTTTATTTAAAATATGCCAAAGGGCATCTTTCAGTTCTACCAAGCCCGTATTAGTAACCGAAGAAATAAAATAATGCGGTACATCGTTTGGCAGTTCTTTACTGATGCCTGCTTTTAGCTCGTCATCAAGCATATCGCTTTTACTTATAGCTATTATAAAGTCTTTCTCTAGCATCTCTTCATTGTAGGCTTGTAGTTCATTTAGCAATACCTCAAACTCACGTTTATGGTTGTTGCTATCGGCAGGAATTAAAAACAACAAGCAAGAATTACGCTCTATATGGCGCAAGAAACGATGCCCTAAGCCTTTACCATCAGCCGCACCTTCAATAATACCGGGTAAATCGGCAATACAAAAACTTTTACCATTGCGGTACTCTACCATGCCTAATTGAGGTACCAAAGTGGTAAACGCATAATTGGCAATTTTAGGTTTTGCCGCAGTAATTACCGATAGCAAGGTAGATTTACCTGCATTAGGAAAACCCACCAAACCCACATCTGCCAGTACTTTCAGCTCTAAATTCTTATAGCCTTCTACGCCAGGCTCGCCAGGTTGCGAGTGCTCGGGCACTTGATTTGTAGATGTGGCAAAATGTTGGTTACCCCAACCACCACGGCCACCACGCAACCAAATTATTTGCTCACCATGTTCTAATACTTCAGCCTCTATCTCGCCAGTTTCTTCGTCACGTGCAATGGTTCCTAAAGGCACATCTATATAAATATCGGCACCATCTTTACCTGTACAATTACTCTTACTACCGTTTTCACCATTTTCTGCTAACACATTTTTATAATACCGAAGGTGCAAAAGCGTCCAAAGATTAGCATTGCCACGCAAAATAATATGCGCACCTCTTCCTCCATCGCCACCATCGGGCCCGCCCATTGCGGTTAATTTATTGCGCATAAAATGCGTTTGCCCAGCGCCACCATGACCACTTCTTGCGAAAATGCGTATATAATCTATAAAATTTTTTTCTGACACGTATTGTATTTATTTAGTAAAACGTTTGCAAAGGTAGCGTAAAAACTGCCCCCTCAAAGCCCAAAAGGGTCAATTAAACAAGTGCCTTAATAATGTGCCTCTCTGCCTATGCAATAAAATAGCGTTTGAAAAATCTACCGATGTATGCAAAATAGGTATTCAAATTTAACAAACTAGCGCACCATTCTTTCTTGTGTATCTCTGTGTTGTTGTGTGTCTGTGGCAAAAAAATAAATTTCAGCCAAAAGCTAAAGCTCTCCAAAATGTAGTATATCTCTGTGGCGTTGTGGCGCTGTGTCTCTGTGGCAAAAAATTGTGGCATCGTGGCTTTGTGGCTCTGTAGCAAAAAACAAGCGCATCGAAACAACGGCATTTCTCTTATTTTCGTTTTAACAAACAAACACGATTGTAAATGCCACTAAGTAAAATTGCAGGAATAGGTATGTATGTACCTAATAATATTGTTACCAATAACGACCTTTCTAAGTACATGGAAACCAGTGACGAATGGATACAAGAACGTACTGGTATTAAGGAACGACGCTATGCCCACCGTACCAAAGAAACAACTACTACCATGGCGGTTGAGGCAGCCACAATAGCCATACAACGTGCTGGTATTACACCGCAAGACATTGATTTTATTGTATTTGCCACCCTTTCACCCGATTATTATTTTCCAGGCTGTGGTGTATTGGTACAGCGTGCCATGAAGATGAAAGAAATTGGTGCCCTTGATATTAGAAACCAATGTAGCGGCTTTGTATATGCCTTGAGCATTGCAGATCAATTTATAAAAACTGGTATGTACAAAAACATATTGGTAATAGGTAGCGAGAAACACTCTTTTGGGCTAGATTTTAGTACAAGAGGAAGAAATGTAAGTGTAATATTTGGTGATGGTGCCGGTGCAGTGGTATTGCAACCTACCGAACAAGAGAATCAAGGTATATTAAGTACCCATTTACACAGCGATGGCGAAAGCGCCGAATTATTGGCCATGTACAATCCTGGTACACATGCTAATTATTGGGCTGCAAAAAACTACGCTACATTTCCTGTTGCTGAAATTGGTGAAATGTTTATGAGTCACGAAATGATTGATTCGGCGCAAAACTTTCCCTTTATGGATGGGCCAAGTGTATTTAAAAAAGCGGTGGTAAAATTTCCTGAAGTAATTGTAGAAGCATTACAAGCCAATGGTTTACAACCAAGCGATATTAATATGCTTATACCGCATCAAGCTAACCTACGTATTGCTCAATTTGTGCAACAAAAATTAGGCTTACGAGATGATCAGGTATTTAACAATATTCAAAAATACGGCAACACCACAGCCGCAAGTGTACCTATAGCATTATGCGAAGCATTTGAAGCTGGTAAAATAAAACCCGGCAATTTAATATGCCTAGCGGCTTTTGGTAGCGGCTTTACTTGGGCAAGTGCATTATTGAAGTGGTAATTTGCTTTTGTGTTTTGCCGTTTCTTGCCGCTTTACTATGTTAGCCTTCTTAGTTTTATCGTACCGGGCTTGCCTAAGTACGGGAAATAGTATTATTCCGTTGGTTCCGTATTTTACACAATCAACGGTCAGCGGTCTCATTCTTCTAGCTTTATTGCCTTATTACTCTAAGTGTTTTAAAGCGTATCATTCAGCCACTTAATATCCTTTGTTAGCTTGTAAAATTCGGCAGTAGTTACATAGTTTTGTATGGCTTTTAGATGGTTGGCATGATGCAAATCTGTACCTATAAATTCTACCATCTTTTCTTTTATCAATCTTTCGGCAGTTTGTTTTATTTGCTTACCATAGTAACCACAAAGCGATAACAAGTTTACTTGAAATAATACATTTCTGTTTTTAATTTCATAATAACGCTCAAAATGAGTATGAAAATAATTATACCGTTCTGGGTGTGCCAATACAGGTTGCAGGCCTTTAATTATTAGCTCATACAAAACGCTGTATAAATTAGTGGCCTCGGCCATATAACTCATTTCTACCAAAATATATTGTTTACCAAAAGTAAGCAATGGCTTGCCATCTTTCAAGTAGTTTTCAAACAGGTCGTCAATCATGTATTCGGCAGCGGCAGCAACTTCTATAGCTATTTGCTGCTCTTTCAATGCCTTTTGTACTATGGCAAGTTGTGGTAAAATAGTTTCGGGGCTATTATTGTATAGCCCATTTAATATATGTGGTGTGCAAATAAATTTTCTATACCCTATAGCTTGTAAAGCTTTCATATAAGCGATGGTATCTTCAATTGTTTGCAAACCATCATCTATGCCCGGCAATAAATGTGAGTGCATATCTACACCCAAAAACGATAAATCTGCAACAACGGGTTTAGATTTCATAAAAGAAAAAAGCATAGCACACAACATTAACTTCAAAAAATAGTAAAGTGTAAAATTACATGCCTATCATCATTATTAGCAAAAAAATACCAACTAGCAATTTTACTAGTATTTCATAACCTAAAATATACAGTTCTATTGTCTGTCAACCGTCATCGGTTCAGCATTTCGCCGCTTTGCATTTTTGCTTTTTTACCCTTCATTGCGAGAATGGAGGCAATACCAATTTTCTCAATAAAAGTCTTACATAAATGTTATTGAATTTTTGGCATTAAAAAGAATTTTTAGTTGCCAAGCATTTACAAGTATTAAGGCAATTGTATCATCAACATCTGTTTTACTTGCATAACCAAATACAAATGTTGTACTTAATAAAGCTAGGTGTTATAGATTCTACAAAAGAATTAAATTTTGTGTTTTGTGGCTGTTACCCGAGTTATTAAAAGCTGAAAAATGCTTACATAGTTGGCATTATAAAGCAATTATTGAGGTATGAGAAAGACACGCATAAAAGCAATGGCATTATTGCCACAGATGTAGGTGCTGCTATCAAAAAAAGGTGTGGCAACTGTAGAAAATTTAAAAAATGCAAAACTTGCTGAAGGCCATCTTTAAAAAATATACAACAGTACACATCATAAAATGAATAACTAAAAGCAAAATTTAGAAATAGCATTAAGCAAGACTTTTATTTGGCAAATTGGCATTACAACAAAGTTGCTTCGCTGCTAATAGCCGTGTTTAGCAATTTAGAAATAGGGCAGTTTGCTTCGGCATTTTTTACCGCCGCTATAAAAGTATCGTTATCAATACCTGGCACTTTAGCTATAACAATTAAATGTGATTTTGTAATAGTACCATTTTCAAACGTTAATTCGCATTTGGTTTCTAGTGTTTCTGGTGTAAAGCCTGCTTCACCAATTACAAAACTCAATTTCATACTAAAGCAGCCTGCGTGGGCTGCTGCTACCAACTCTTCAGGATTTGTGCCTACACCATCTTCAAAGCGAGTGTTAAATGTATATTGTGTTTTGTTAAGCGTGGTACTTTGGGTAGTTAGGTTGCCGTTACCTTCTTTACCGCTGCCGTTCCATACGGCTGATGCATGACGTATCATAATTGTTTTGCTTTTTTGTTTGAAATAAATTAAAAAGCCAAGTTACACAATCTTTGCAAGCGAATAGGCATCACTATATTATTTTTCTTTAATCGAAACAGGAATCGTTGTTATCATTCAAATCATCTAATGACTATTCTATCTTTGAAGCCAATCATGCTCAACTACGTGGATATATCTACCATTATTCAAGAATTTATTACTGGCCTTAAGCAAACAACTTTTTTAGAATTTGTTGCGGTTGTTACAGGCATTACCTGCGTATTTTTTAGCAAAAAAGAAAATATTTTGGTGTACCCAATAGGGCTTATTAGTACCATTATTTACACATACATTAGTTTAAAAGGTAGCCTTTTTGGCGAAGTAAGTGTAAATATTTATTACACTATAATGAGCATTTATGGCTGGATTTTATGGACCAAGAAAGATGCGCAGCAACATTTGGTGGTACATATAACTAAATCTACACCCAAAGAATGGAGAATTCAATTAACCATTTTTGGTGTTTTTTACGTGGTTATTTATGGCTGTTTGCTGTGGCTAAAACAAAATTTTGCACCTGGCGCTATTCCTTGGGCCGATGCTTTTGCAAGTGCTACAGCTTATACAGGTATGTGGCTAATGGCTAAGAAAAAAGTAGAAAGTTGGATTTGGTGGATTTTAACAAACATGGCTTCTATACCACTCTATTTTGCAAAAGGCTATGTATTTACAAGTGTACAATATGTTGTTTTATTAGTACTAGCTGTTGCAGGTTTAATTGAATGGACCAAAAGAGAACGAGCCTTAAAAACAAGCGTTTAGCAATGTGTAAAAATTATTTGTAAGCTGCACCTACATTTTGCCAATAACTGTTAGCTAAAAATTTAAAATCATAATTGCGCATTTACCTAAAAGCGGTTGTACTTTGCAGCAAAGTACCCGCTTGAAAATGAAAAATCTGCTTATTATTCGTCATGCAAAAAGTAGTTGGGATTTAACAGTACTTACCGACTATGATAGACATTTAAACGACCGCGGCCACAACGATGCACCCACTATGGCCAAACGATTACTAGAAAAACAAATAGCCATAGATGCTTTTGTATCTAGCACGGCAGTAAGGGCTTTAACTACAGCCACCTATTTTGCAGCCGCTTATAAGCAAACACCAAACACCATTTTAAAGTTTCACGAGTTGTATAATGCCTCGGCCAATACCATTTTAAAAGTGGTTGAAAATTTACCTAAAAACATAGAAACTGCCGCATTATTTGCCCACAACCCTGGCGTTACAAATTTTGCCAATACACTTACCAGCACACAAATAGATAACATGCCTACTTGTGGCATTTTTGCCATAAAAGCACAATGCAATACTTGGGCAAATTTTAAATATGCTAAAAAAGAATTTTGGTTTTTTGATTATCCCAAAAACATGTAGCCTGTTTTAGTCAACCATCGCAACTATATCTTGCTTTTTATTGGCAAGAAATACACCGCTAAATATTAATACTGCGGCCAATATTTTTACTAGAGACAATTGTTCGTTAAATAAAACAATGGCTGTAATTGTAGCAAATACAGGTTGTGTATATACGTATGTGCCTGTAATAGAAGCCCCTAAGTGCGAAATGCCATAAACAATAAATAAATATGCAATAAACGTAGCACCTATTACCACTAAAAACAGCGAAAACCAGTGTGTAAACTGAAAAGCAGCCCAATTGGTGTTTACAAAATCTTTCATGCCTACGGGTAAAATAACGGTTGCGCCAAACAAAAACACCCATCTTGTTACATGCAAAGGGCTATAGCGAGCCATTAGCGGCCTTACTAAAACCAAGTAAAATGCGTACGATAGTGCATTTAAAATAACAAACAAATCGCCCAAAAGCATATCCTTACCTTCTGCATTAGATACTCTAGAAAAAACTAGCGTAGCGGCACCACTTATGCCTAATAATAAACCCAATATTTTGTTACGTGTAAGTTGTTCTTTTAGTAGCCACGCAGCAATAATGGTTATGGCAATAGGCGTACTTAACGATAATAAAGACACATGTATAGGGCTTGATAATGAAGCACCTTTGATAAAAAATAGTTGATTAATAGCCACACCACAAATGCCACAAACTATAAACCTGGGTACATCTTTTTTATCAATACCGGCTTTGGTATTGCTAAAAAACCGTAGTAGCCAAAATAGCAATAATGCAATACCAACACGTGCCACATTTAGCGCAAAGGGCGGCATTACACTTGGTGTTATATGCTTTACAGAAACTATACAAGCACCAAAGAAAAAATTAGCTATTAAAACGGCAATATGAGCTTTAAATTTTGTATTCATATAGGCGGCAAAAATAAGGATGCCTTCTTAGTTAATGGTATTTTCTATAAAAGCGGTGATAAAATTTTGTAAGCCGCTTTGCGAAACTTGTGGCAATTGATAATTAAAATTTTCTGCCGCTTTTATAGCTTTTGTAAAATGAAACGCTTGCTGCGTAACACTAAAACACCAACCTTGCGCTTCTAATTTTTTTGCTAAATATGCTTGTTCTGTTTGGCCTGGTGTAGGTATTAAAATTGCTTTTTTTTGCAAGGCCAATAGTTCCATTACAGTTGTATAGCCACTTCTACAAATAAGATATTGGCTTTGGGCAAATACATTACCTAAATTATTACCACTTAAATGGTTAAAAACTGTCACATTTTCGGGTACAACAGGTGTTTCTAATGCGTTTGGCAAACCTCTTACTAACACAATTTTACTAGTTATATTTTGTTTTTTTATTTGTTGTAAAATAATGTTTTCTAGCACTGTACGTTGCGGTTCTGGCCCACTAAGGATTATGCAAAAAGCATATTTGTTTTTTTGATTAATGGTTACATCAAAGCGAGATAACGGACCAATATAATGCACTGGCACTTGTGGCAAATGTTTTGGATGCGATAAAGCGCCAGCAATATTGTTATCGTTTTCAAAATCTGGTACCCAACAAGCATTATAATGTTTAATGTATTGATAATTAACTTTTTGCAGTAATTTTTCTACAATACCTAGTGGTGCTTTTATTTGTAATTGATGCGTAATAAATATGCAATTAGCTTTTGCGCTATACAAGCCATATCTGTTATCGCTTATAACAATATCTATTTTGTGTTCGTCAATAATACTATTTAGCCAAGCATGTTCGTTTTTAATTGCAGTAGCAATTTTTGGTAATTGTTGTAAAATGCTTAAAGTAAACAATTTAGGATGCTTGTTGTACAATATTTCGTAACCTTGTAACGGCAAAAAAGAAAGGTTTGAAAATTCTTGTTGTAAAAGCAGTTTTTGAACGTTGTTGCAGGCAATAATAACCTTGCAATTACTATTTAACAAAGCTTTTATTATAGCAATACAACGTGTGGCATGCCCCAAACCCCAATCGAGTGGGGCAATAAGTACTGTTGGTATGTTAATTTTTGCTTTAATTTTATTAAAATTAGCGTTTAAATATTTATTGTTAACTAATTACATTTATTTTACCATTATGAAAAATAGGATAAACTTATTTGCTCTTTTGCTGTTATTTGTTATTACTATCATAGCATCTTGTAAGGTTATTTCAAAATCAGCGTCTAAGAAGCAGTGTATGTGTCCTAAACGAAAAGTTGTTGGATAATTTTTAAACAAAGTTACCATCCCCATTTGTTATGAAAACCGGAAATCGTGATTTGCTTGTTTTGATGAAGTATGATTCTGTTAGCGATGCCGCAATAGAACATGAAGTTACTTTATTGAGCAATATTCTGTACAGTGTAGAAAGCATCCACAGCTTTTGCATTGCTAATGAAGTGATTGACGTAAATAAATACAAAATCATCCAAAAACCACATTTAATTCAGCAAGCTATTAGAGAAAAAAGCCACAAGCCTTTTATTTTTATTTGTAACAAAAATTAAATTTCTTTTCGGCTGTTACAACCCTAATTTTTGGGAGATAGTTTTTGCGTAAATACGATACAAAACTTTTTTCGGCAAGATGTCAAATCTTTCATTAATCATAATCTAAATAGATATTTAGCGTTAGTTTTGATGTTTAAACATTAAAATTGATACATGAGTTTAATACAACAATTAGAGTGGCGTTACGCTACCAAAAAAATGACTGGCGAAAAAGTACCAGCAGAAAAACTAAGCAATATTCTTCGTGCAATACAATTAGCAGCTTCTTCGCTTGGTTTACAACCATACACCATTTTAGTAATTGAAAATCAAGCAATAAAAGAAAAATTAGTGCCAGCAGCTAACAATCAGCCACAAATTGCCGCTTCGTCGCAGTTATTAGTTTTTTGTGCGTGGACAGATATTACTGATAAACATGTAGTTGCCTACATTGAAAACATCGCTAAAACCCGCAAGGTTTCTACCGAAAGTTTGGCTGGTTTTAAAGCAATGGTAGATGGTTCAATTAACAGTTTAACAGTAGAACAAAAACAAATTTGGGCTTCAAAACAAATTTACATTGCGCTAGGCACAGCATTGGCAGCGGCAGCTTTAGAAGAAGTAGATGCCACACCAATGGAAGGTTTTAACCCTCAACAATTTGATGAGATTTTAGGCTTAGAAGCTAAAGGTTTAAAATCTGTAGTTATTATGCCTATTGGCTACCGTGCAGCAAACGATCATTTAGCTAATGCAGCTAAAGTAAGAAGAAATCAATCTGAATTATTTCAGTTTATTTAAAACTTACACCCACTTTAACCAAGCCATTCTTTGCAAAAGGAGTGGCTTTTTTGTTTCAAAATCTAATACATTGCCAATGCCTACACAATATTCCTAAACCCCCAATAGCACCAAACCAAATGTTGGGCGTTTGTGCTGTTTGCCCTGTTAAACGTGCAGAGGTTGCCGTGTGTGGGAAGAAAAGCAAGGCGCTTTTTGCAAGGTTTGCCTTGTAGCGTTGGTTTGGTGGGGTGCAAATGTGCCTTGCTTTGTGGGTGCGTTTTCTTTTGGTCTCACAAATATTGATATTAAAGTCCTATTCCAACAACTACGTCAACAATGTTCCAAATTTGTCTGCCAAGTGCAATTTTCAAAAATGGTTGAAATAGCAGAACAAGTCCAGCGTAAAATATCATTTCTGTTTGTCGGCCTTGTTCGTATGCATGATAAGCTAATCAACAAGTTTAGCGAACCTTACAAATTGGTAGTATTCGTAAGGCATATCTGCCAAACAGAGAAAAAACAATAATAATAAAATTACTTTAGTTACTCTTTCCATAGTCCACGATTGTTTTCTCTTGCTTCTTCTTGAAGTTTTACAAATTCATTTGCGAATTTAACGTTTGGTGGTATTGTTAATGTCATTGCGAAACCATTTTTAACTAATTCTGCATTTACAAAAGTTCCATCTTGCAAATAAACGTAAGCAAGGGTTCTGCCGTATTGGTCAGTGCGGTTTAAGTCATATTCCAACCTTACACTTTTTCCGCTTAATAGATTTGTCAAATAAGTTTTGGCTTCTTTTCCAAAATAGCCAACTTCTTTTTTAGATGTCTTGCGTGATTCGGGTGCATCAATACCAATCAAACGAACTTTCACACCGTCTTTAGTATCGTTGTCAGCCCAAAATGTATCTCCATCAACAACTTTTGTTACTAATAAATACTCACTGGATTTTGTCCTCGGCTTATTCTTGTTTCTTGACTCACACGAAATATTAAGTGTTGTGAGTGAAACGAATAATATGGCAACTAAAATCTTATTCATTATTCAAAAGTGATTTCCCCTCTGTTGTTGTCAATAGAAATTTTTCCAAACTTCCCTAATGCAGATTGTCCGAAAAGTAAAGGAGCATTGAGATTATGAACTACTGATGCTTCAACATTTTTTAAAACTCTGTTTCCAATTTTTACAGTTGTCAAAACAATTATTGTTCCCTCCGAAATATCACCGTTAGCGTCTGAAAAATTTGCCGTGCCTAAAATATTGTCTTTTGTTAGCTTGCCTTGTTTCCAAAGAAAGTTAGCTTCTGTTTCTGAAATTGAAATTGTGCTGGCACCAGTGTCAAAAATGAAAAACATTTTTACTCCATCAACCTCAACGGGAATTTGTAAAACACCATTTACTTTTTCCATTTTCACAACGGTCTTTTCTCCCGATATAGGTCGTTCTTCTCTTCTTGATTCAGTTGGTTCTTGGGATTGATGTGAAAGTCGTTGCTTTTGTCCCGATTTAGAACAACCGCTACAACCCGATAAAAAAACGGATGCTAAAATTATTATGATTTGGAAAATTTTCATTCTGTGTTTGTATTACCGATTTTAGGAACAATCTGTATTATGAATCTTTGGTTTTTAGTTTCATTCGCCATGAAATTTTCAGGGTCTCTTTCAAACCTTCCAACACCACCCCAACCATTCCCTGCAATTTGTAAGTCAATCAAACCTTTGTATTTGTTCGCCTCAAAATCAATTCCGATGCCTTTCCAATATCCCCAAAGGTTGTATGCTCTCTGATAACTCAAATCATAATCGCTTATCTGACTTCCTGAAAGTAGGTGAGAAGCATAACCAGAAATGATTACCAAATATGAAACATTATTCATTGCAGGGTTTTCTGCTTTGTTCCTTGCTAAGTTATCAATCGTAATTTGCAATTGCTTACCAACGCTTTCAATTTTAGAAGCGGTTACATAATAATTATTTAAGTCGCCTCTTTGGATTTGAGATTTACCCAACGCAAAATTGACATCAAACGCAAGTGTGAAACGCTTATAGTTTTCTTCGTATCGAAATAGCAGTGTGTCCTGCTTGAGTGGTTTAAGATTCTGTTCAACCAATTCATAAACTTCAAGTTTATGTTTCAAGTCTGCAACTGTGTTTACCAACTCCTTTTCCTTTTTCTTTAGCTTTATATAAGTGAGAACATAAAGCACTAGAACAATGAAAAAAAGACTTGTCATTAAATCAGCAAAACTTGTCCAAAAAAAACTTTCTCCCTTTTTTTTCATCAGGCTTTATTTTTTTGGTGTGAATAATTGCTTGATGGATTTTGCTACGTTTTGAGTTCTATGGATAAAACTGTTATTGCTAATCTCTGCTAATACAGTGTTTAAATTTTCGACACTACCCTTTACTGCCTTAATCTCTTCTTTTATACTTCCAAGTTGCCCAGCAGAACTCATTTTGATTTCATATACTGACTTTTTCAAATCACAAAGTTGAGATAAATTAGACAATAGACTTCTGTTTTCGGCAAAAGATTGTATCATCAAATCCTCTTCTTTAAGTGTAATTTGTTTTATAGCCTCTATCTTAATTTGTGTGTGTTCTTCAAGTTGTTTTAAAGATTTAATCATAATATCCTCAACTTTTATAACCGAATCTCGAATTAATTCACCTCTTTCGTCCAACTGATTATAATGGTCGTTAAGGAATATAACCAATTTGTTGCTTTGTTCTACTCGGCTATCCAATTTTTCTGCAAGACTTTCAAAATTATTTGTGCGATTCAATAAATCTTCAAAAGAAGTTGAAAGACGGGAAGTTTTAGCGGATAAATGATTCAACGAGTTTAGATAAACACTAAACTTTTCAAGCTGCTCTGTTCCCATTTTAAGTTCTTTTAGAACTTTTACATTAGCTTTTGCGAATTCAGCTATGTCAATGCTATCAAGTGCTGTTAATATTCTTTCTTGTGCAATTAAAGCATCGTGGTTTTTATTCAGCATACCACTTAGCTTGTTCAGATTGATTGTAAAGTTGTCGTTGAACTTTACAAGGTTGGTGTGAAGGGTGTAAATGCTACTTGAAACGCTTTGGTTAAGGACTGGCAGCAATTCAGTTTGCAAAAAAGTGTAGAAAATATTTTTTGCTCTCTCTAAACTTCGTCTTGCCTTTTTAAGATTGAAACTTGAATTGGCAACGGTGCAAAACAATCCCCAAAAACTGGCGAACATTGCAATTGAAACGCCTCCTAAAAATGCTTTGATGTCAAAGTCTGCGTTGGGGTCTGAAACCAAAAACAAGTTTATCAAACCGAAAACAATTCCAACCATTGTTCCCATCAAACCCAAGTAAAGCGGAACGGTTACAGTGTGGCTAATATCTTCTTCCTCCATGTCAAGGTTTCTTTCTACTACATCTTTTATCAAATTAAAATCAGTAGCTGCTCCTTTATTGCGAAGCAAATAAACATTGACTGCTAAAAGTATTTCATCAAAAATTTCATTGGTTGATTCATTCGGGTTTATCAAACTAACTTCATTCTGACTTTCATATTCTTCTTCTTCAACCTCACTAAAAAGGTCTGAATATTCTTCATCATTTTCTGAATAAACTGGTTCGTGTTGTGGTTTCTGTTTATTCTCATAAGAAGCAAGGTTTTGCAAAATTTCTTTTGGCTGAAATTCCTGCAAGTCCTCAATAGGAATATTGTATTTTTTTAGTTTGAAAAAATTTAATGCAGGAATGATTAACCCTAAAACTTTTATCTGTTTATGGGTTCTTAATGCAAGTGTAGTTTGAATTACAACAATAGCACTGACTAATAAAAATTCAATGATGCTTATACTATTCATATTCTATTTCGGCTAAAGTGTCAATAATCCATTTGCCGTTTTGTTTAATTAGTGTGCCTTGGCTTATGGTTTTTATTCTTTTGGCATTTTGGTTTAGTGCGTTGTTTATTTTACAAGCAGGTCTTAAAATTCTTTCAGGTGCATTGGTTGCATCCTTTACAGCTCTTTCATCATTTCCTAAAAATTCAAATTTTGCTTTTTGGCCTAAAGCATCTGTGATTGTGAGTTTGTAAAAACTTGCAGTAGGGTTGATAGTATTTGAAACTGCATTTTCATTAAAGAAACCGTCTCTTGAAGGAATTGAGGCATAAAGAATTTCTGTCTTGGTTTCTTGTTCAACTACTCTTGTTAGATTGCTAAAATTGTTTCCAGAGTTGCCTCCTTTTTCAATATCTCCTCGCAACATAGATAGCGAAACATCTAATCGGCTAACTGCTTTATTCGTCTCTGAAATTTTATCTTCAATTTCGCTTTGCCAATTATTTTTTAAGTTGCTTACTGTCTTTCCCCCTCCTGAATTACCAATGTTGTCAACGGTTTTTTTCATGTCATTTATTTCACTTCTTAGCCCTTCTATGCTTTGTTGCAATGCTTTCAATTTTTTTTCAAGCCGACTACTTTTAACCATAAAAATTATTAGAGTAATCAAAACGCCAACAATTATTAAAATCAAAGAGAGGTAATTGAAAGCCCAAGGGCTTGGCTTTAATTCTTCCATTCTACTATTTACCTCGTCTCTAATTTGATTACTCAATTCTTCATTCTTAGTCTTGTTGCCTCCTTCATCAGTTTTTGGATTTGTTACTTCTTCTTTGCCTTTGAACTTCCCTTCAAAATAGTTTCCAATAGCTTTTGAAAGCTGCTGTTTTATTTCATCAGCGTTGATATATTTTTTAATTGCACCGTCAATAGTTTTGTTCTCAAATATTCCCGAAATGATTTTGGTTACGGCTGCATCCTTGTCAAGATTATCTGAATAGCTACTTTTTAAACCGTCAATTATCTTTGAGAATTTTGTGTTTGAATACTTAAAATTATTATTGTCAAGTAAATCTGAAAGTGCTGAATACTCAATTGAACTGCCGACTTCACATTTTCCAAATTTGCCCTTTATTTCCTCAAAGGATTTTTTTTCCGCTTTATCTGCTGGCATAGCGGAAGTGTATTTGGTTAGGTATGCAGATGTAAGTTTGCAATTGCAGTAGTCAATCGCTTTGTCAAATTCATTTTGCTGTGCAAATACGCTGCTACTTATCAGAAGGAATGCAGCAAAAAGCATTTTATTTATTTTCATTTTTATTTCAGTTAAGAAGTTGTTACAGCGTTGCAAGCAAGTTTGTTTAATGCACCAACCAATGGATAAAAGAAAAGTGGTTCTTCTAAGTTAATGTTGGTTTTGCCTCGCAAGTCTTGTATTTTAATTTCAATACCTGACTTTAAATATCGCATCAAATCTTCTTTCAAAGTTTTCATGTTGTTATCAAGTTGTGCAGGGTTCACACCAAATTTATCAGAGAAATTAAAGTCATTGTTGATGCTAAAAAGCATATCAATAAACTCATTTACTTCATCAATAATACTATTGAGAAGTTTCTCATCATTCAGGTTCTCGTAAGTAATTTTATTGTCTGTAATTAATGTGTTTTCCTTGTTACCGATTAAAACAGATTTAATGTTTTCAATGTCCACATCAGCATCACTATGTAAACCACCTCTGCAAGTAATTTCTTTTGGCTCTTTATGTTGCACCAATTCAATATTGCTTTCCGTAGTAGCATAGATTTTTTGGAAAATAATATTGGTTAATTTTTGCAACCCTGAAAGTTTATTGTTGCTATCCGCAATGCCTAAAATTTTTGAACCTGTTCCGCTAAAAGTTAAGTATCTCGGTATTTTATACTCTTTCGCTTTCATCAATTTTGCTAAGTGATAAATCAATGCGGAATAGAAAACTATGAATACAATTTTCAAATCTCCATCTTTAGAAAGCATATTGTTGAATGAAATAGGAATTTGATTTTCTATTATCATCTTGTTGTTTTCTATTGAAAACAAAAATGCTGCAATGTCCTCTGAATTTTGTTCACTGTTTATTGAATCAAAAACGGATACTAAATCGCTTAGTTCGTTGTCGTCAAGTAGCTTTCTTACTCTATCCAAATATCTAACAACAAAACCGTTTCTTTCAGGCGAACCATTGTAAGCATCGCCAAAAATTGAGTTAGCGGCAAAACGAAACGAAGTGAGTGTTTGCGGTATGTTGTCTTTGTAAACAACAATGTCGGAAGTTCCACCACCAATGTCAATTGCCGCTACTGGTAAATCAGAAGCATCAATTCCTCCTTTGTTTTTGAAATAATAAAACGGTGCAATTGATTCAGAAATCTTTTTCGGTGTTCCCTTATCTGAAATGTATTTGGTAAATAGTTTCTGCCAAGTTTTTTCTAATTTATTTCTTCTGTCTTCAACCATACTTGAAGGATAAAACCAAATAAGTTTAGTATCTTTAAGTTTTCCGTTATTCATTAGAACCTTGTTTCTCATTAGGAAAATCAATTCCTCAAAGAAGGCTTCAATTTTTCTTTCATCATCATCATTCAAAGTGTAGTTGCTCCATTTGAGATTGGTTCTAACTTTCGTTCCACGATAGATTGGCTCTTTTTCATAAATGAATGGAATATTGAAATCAGCCAAAGAAAAAGTTGGATTACTGGTGTCAACTGATTCGTGATGTCCAAGTATTGTTCTTTGTGGAAATCTAAAATCAGATTGCTTGCCTATTGTTTCGGGTAAAAATTCTTGTGGAATCAATCCGAAAATTTGATAAGCACCGCTTATTTCTTCTGATGTTTCTTGTGAAGTCGGGTCGTGCAAGGTTGCAATTTGAATATCGTTTGCAGTAATTTCAAAAGGAACAATCAATCTTGATTTTGGGTCTTTCTTGTAATCAAGCGTATATTCAATGTGTGTGTTTGTTGTTCCGAAATCAATTGCAAAAGTAAATTCCTCTATTCCGTTTTTAACAGAAGGGAACAATGGAATTACTATGCCTGAGGCGTTGTTGTGTTTAACTTCTATATAGTCAAATTCCCTTTCAACTATAAAAAAGTTTGATGTTACATTTTCAGAATCCTTTGAACTTCTAACTTTTTTTGCGTTGTATTTCAGTAACTCGTTTTCTGCGTTCTTGTGAAACGCCAACTCATAATTGTAGTGCTTTGTTTCGGGTGTAATATCTCTATCAACTAACATCACTCTGTAAAAGCTATTCAAGTCGTTGCCCGTTCTAACGAAAGGATAAAGAGTTAAGCCAAATTGATTTTCAATTATGATTCCTTTGTTCTCAATTGGATTTGCTTCTCGTCCAATTTTTCCTTTGTTATCATAAGTCCTGTCAAATGTTACATAGTTTGAATTTCCTTTTATTGGTATTCTAAGAATGGCTCTTACTGAATCTGAATACACTGTCATTTCAAACATTGGCTTACCATCAGGCATTTGTCTTTGCAAATCTGTTGTATCAAAAAAATCAAAAAACTTTGGAGCTATCGGCAAAAGAAAATGTTTGTTCTTGTCGCCTCCAACTTCAAATTTGATATTGGCGTTCCAAAATCTATCCTTGTTAATCGGATAAACCAAACGAATTATTTGAGCTTGTAGAAAATCACTTACAGTCAAGTATGGGTATTTATCCAACTGTCCGGGTAAGGTTCTGTTGTTGATGTCTGTTTCCTTGTCAAAGTAAGGAACTGCTGTTGTGCTATTCCATTGAACTGATTTGTCGGTATAGTTTAGCTTTTGGGCATAACTATTTTGTAAAACAAGTGGCTTGTGTCCTCCCGTGTATTTTGAAGATTTAATCACAAAGTCACTGTTCTCCTCAATTACATTTCCTCTGTCTTTGATTTTTTTCTTCTTCATCCAGCAACCAATGATTTCTAAATTATCACCCGCTGTTCCTGTGTCTAAGGGTTCGTAAATAGAACCAAGTTCCTGCATTAATACATCGGCTGTTATATTTTCCAACTGCTTTATTTCATTGTACAAATCGTTGTTGGTATTGAAAAGAACTGTCAAGTTCTTTTCAAGATACACTGCCAAATCTCTCATCTTTGATGAGAGTTCGGGATATGCTTTGAAAAAGTGATGTAAATATTTTTGATACTCGGGGTCTCTTTTATAAAGCGGTTTCAAATCTCCATCAAACAAAATGTCGTTGCCAAATTGAATGTTGGTAAAACTCAAATCATTTGCAGAAGTGAAAAATAGTGTAGAAGGTGAAGTGCCGCCAATTATTTGGAAGTCGTAAAACAAAAAGAACATTCTGTTCAACGAATCAAAGTTGTAAGTTTCTTTGTCTTGTTTCAAAAACAAGTCTAAAGTTTCACCGTAAAGTTTATGCTTTGGATTTGAAGAATTTTTTAGAGTGTTCAAATCAATGTTCTTGTCCCAATATTTGATTTGTGCTTTGCTTCCTAAAGAATCAATCTTAAAAAACATTTCACCTACATCAAAGCAATCTGAAATGAGTTTGTGATAAATGGTTTTGCCTTCCAACTCATTTTTATCAACTACATATTTATATGCTGTCCTTACCAAATCAATTCTTGCGAATGGGCTTGGTATTGAAGTAGGTTCTCGTTTTGAAAAATCACCATCAGGATTAGGAATTTTTTCAATTACCGAAGGTCCGTATGCTTCTCCACGGTCTTCCCAATGTTGTAAATTTTTGTCTTGGAATAATCTGAAAACTTTTGCCATGATTAAAATAATTTTTGGTTTACTACAGTTTGAGATGCTTTTGAAAATATTCCCATGAATCTTTTATTAGTTGTTGTGTTGCCTACTTTTTCTGCGGCTTTATTAAGACTGGCAACAAAAAGTTCGTAGTTGTTTTTTGCAAGTCCTGGGATATAATTCTTCCACGATTTTTTTTCATTCACATCATTCACAAGCGAAAAAATACTTGATGTTGTTATTTTGATGTCGGTTATTTCTTGATTGGTGCTTGTTTCCAATTCAATATTGAAAGGGGCAAACGAAACTTTGTTTCGTTGCAATTCACCTAACCAAATTCTGAATGACTTGTTGAAGTCTGCAAGTGTTTTATAAAATGATTGGTCAATAAAATTACGGTCAATTTTATTTGAGTATGCGGAAGCATACGGATTATTTAATTCGTCTTCCAATTTTTCCTTTAGGAAAATATTAAAGTAGAAATATTCCGTAATGTTCTTTTTCATTAGGTTCAAAGAAGCATCAGTAAGATGTTTGAATGTAATGTGTTCTGCGTTTTCCTTAATGCCAAACTCTTTGTAAACTGCGTTCTCTGCTTTGCCTTGTGTTGTTCGGATATAGTTTCCATCGGTGTTTGCAAAATCAACTATTGCCATTGCAGAAGCAAGTTCAATAAAGTGTGCATCATTTCTTTGGTCTGTTCCTCCTTGGTGATTTTCGTATGTGTTCTCTGCTAAATCGCCAATGTAATAAAGTGCATTAATTGTGCTGTTACCTGTTACATTCTTAAAGTAATAATGCAAGGCTGCTTTTGTTTTAGAAACAAAACCATGACTGTCAATTTCTGATTCATCATCTTGTTTAACCTTGAAATATGGTTGAACGGTGATTGCACCAATTACTGAATTTTGAAGGTGTGCATAGAATTTTTCTTTCACAAAACCTTGTCGGATATTCTTTAAGAGCAAAGGAAAACCTGCTGCTCCTGTTCCTCCAAAAATTGAACTCACAATAAATATTCTATCGTCCTTTTCAAAGCTGTCTGCAAATGCTTGAAATGCTTCTGATTTAGTAAACTTGTTTAAAACAACACTACCAATATTTGGATTTCCTTTGAAACCAATTTCAAGATTTGAATCTAAATTTTTTTTAGAAAACAAAAGACTAGCAAGCCACTTGTTCTTTGGGTCAAGAGTCGGAAAATCAATAAAGTCCTTAAAGAAATCTGTTTGAGCTCCGTCAAGTTCAAATCTAAATCCATCAATCACAGTTGAGTTTCCTCCTCTGTTAGCAATGATTTCACTTAGAGTTGAAATGCCGTTGTTGAAAAAATGGTTTTGGTCAAACCCTTTTACTTCCTTTTGTATAAGTTGATATTCACGAAGGGTTTTTACCGTTCGATTTAAATCACCGCCTGCCCTGTCGGGGTCAATCAAAATTGGAACTATGTCATAATTGGTTTTGACACCTGAAGCAAGTAACATAGTTAAAGACTTAACTACTCTTGATCCTGTTCCTCCGATTCCGAATACATATAATTTTGCCATGTTGAAATTGTTTTTTATTAATGTGGAAATGGTGTTCGTTTGGCGTTGGTGCTCCACCAACGAATCATAAATGAAATGAAAAAATAAAACAAGGATGCAATCAAAGCATTCATTAAGCCGAATGCATAATACTCACTGTGATATTCAATGTTCAAAGCAACAAATTTTGTTTGGGGCAACAATACACCGAATGTAAATGCAACGCCAAAATTTATTAGCAAAATTATAAGCCAGTGATACCATTTTGAAAATGCAGGTCTGTTTATTATGTAGTAAAACAGAACTACAAAAAATAGGCTTATCAAAACATTGCAAACTCCTAATGAGGAATAAAGTCCTTCTGCATACAAGTCGTCTGAAAACGGAACGGTGTAGTAAAAGAACTCAAAGAGTGGTGCAAATAAATCGTTCATATCGTTTTACTTTTTTATGGTTATTATTATTTTGAAGTAGGAAGTTTGTTCGGGGTTTTGGGTGGCGTAAGCCTCCGAAACTCCTTGAACCAAATAAGACAAACCGAAGGTTTTGTCTAATTCATCTTTTACATTTCTGTCGTCAAGACTATTGCTTTGCTCAACCCAAGTAGGAATTTTATTTGATAGTTCAAGTTTCAAATCTTGCGTTGTGAATTTGCTTGTTGTTGAAACGGTAACAAAATGAGTAGCGGTTGTTTTTTCAACAGTTACCATATCTCTTTGAGATAATTTGTTTCTGTCTATTTTCTGAATTGACCTTACAATAAAGCCATCTGGCACAACATAATTTTTCGGGTTTGTCAAGTAAGATGAATCAACTGGAATGTTGCCTAAGTCAATTGCAATTGCAAATTGCAATGTGCCTCCATCAAACTCAACATCGTTGATGCTCTTTACATCTTTCTCGTTTCTGTCGGTCTGTTTGAAAGAACCAACTTTGTTGGTTTCTTTTAATACAGAATAGTAAGGCTGTTTTTCTTTGGTGAAGTTTGAAAGAAAATAACTGTATTCAAATCCTTTTAAGGATTGGGTTTTTATCTTTTTTGAAAATTCATTGATGTGTTCGTTGGAGCCAATTATCCAAATGTAATAAGGTCTTGATGCTCCATTGAGATAAACAGAACCGTTGTCTTTGTTCCAATAATTACCAGTGAACTTTGATTTCATTTTTAAAACAATGGTGGCGAAGCCAAATTGTTTTGACTTTTCAAGAAAAGCTCCTTTGGTTAAACTCTTTTCAAATTCCAATGCTCCTTCGGTGTCATTCTTCTTGTCAAGTGAATAGATGCAATCTGAAACAAGTATTGAAATGTTGCTTTGGTTGGTGCTGTCTAAAATCATTTTTAAAATTTCATTCAGTTTGCTCATTCTCCTGTCGCCAACTTTGTAAGGAGCTTTTTCAGGTTCTAATGCTTCAACAAAGTTTTGTACTTCGTCCATTTGTGAGGGATAAACTTTTGAGTTGATGAAATTTACTTTTAAATTTTTGTTGTCGTAATGATATTGTAATTGAACAAGCAAGTCAGATAATGCCGCTTCAAACTCTGTTGTGTTTCTTATGTAGCCGTCCATGCTACCAGAGTTTTCAATAAAAAATTTGACTTGCGGTTTGATGGAACTTTCAGTTGTTGTTTTCGGATTGAAAATTTCTGGGTCGGTTTGTCCACCTCGTCTATGTCCTTGAGAGAAAGCTAGAATATAGTCAGTTAGCTTTTTTGAGCTTACCGTTTCGCCTGCCATGAAGTCGGCAAACTCGGCTTTGTTGTCTGTGATGTATTTGGTTAAATCGTTCCACTCTTTCACGTCAATGTTGTTTCCGCTTCGGATAGCAACATTTATTTTCTTGTCTAACACCTGTGCAGGGTCGTCACTGCAAGATGATAGCATTAAAGTAGTATAAAAAAGAATGGTCAAAACCATTGACTTTGCTGCATTCCATAAATTATTATTGTTGTTGTAATTATTGGCCATATCTTTTATGTTTCAAAGGTCGGGTGAAATATAATATTAAATTGAGTTAGGGAAACTATGCGTTGGCAAAAAATGGCTCTTTGGGTTTTGCGAAGGGGCGGCTTGGGTTTAGGGCAAAACCAAATGTGCTATTTGTGCGGCTGGCTAAAAGTGTTTTTTAAAAATGTGCGTTGGGAAAAATAAAAATACAGAAGTGTTGGCTTTTGGTTCGGCTGTCTGTTGGTTCTTATATCCCGTTACTTTATGTTTATTTCTGTCGTTCATTCTTGCTGTGTCGTTTTGTTAGGCTTGGCGTTGTTAGGGAATTAGAGCTACGTCAGCACGTATCCGAAGTCAAATATATAACGTCCTTCCCAAATAAAAGCAGAATAAAGAAAAAAAGTTGACACAATATCCCAATAGCACCAAACCTAATGTTGGGCGTTTGTGCTGCTTGCCCTGTTAAACGTGCAGAGGTTGCCGTGTGTGGGAAGAAAAGCAAGGCGCTTTTTGCAAGGTTTGCCTTGTAGCGTTGGTTTGGTGGGGTGCAAATGTGCCTTGCTTTGTGGGGTGCGCCTGTGAACGTTTTAAACTTTTAGTCCTTTAATCAATTTGTACTCCGATGAGCCAACACCATACTGACTTTTAACTGCATCCTTAATGCGTTGTGTTCTTGCAGATAAATCTTCATAAAGGCTTTGCCTGCCATCAATCGAAGTTTTTAATGCTGCGTAAGTAGAAGTAACAGTATTGTTTGCAGTTTTAATAGTTTCAATTTTTGTAGTAAGTGCTGCAACATTAATGGTAGCGTTTACTGGTGCATAGTTTGTACCCAATGCTGTAACTATGGCAATAATGTTGGCAAAATGCTGTGTTATTGAACCGTAAGAACGCTCCGATTGCGAAACAGGGTCTACCTTTTTACGCTCTGTACCCTCTGCCGCCGGTGTATCGTTTTTCTGCTTTTTTTCACCACGAATTTTTATTGCTAATGCAGCAATGTCTGTTGCTGGTTTTGACGTTTTGCCCAACTTAGCTTTTACTGCTGCTGTAATTGGGCTTAGTAACTTCTCTACGCAGTCTGGTGTTTTAAAAAATAGTTTTGCTCTAACATCTACTGCGGTAGAGTAGGCAAACTTGTTGGTTGCTATTCTCGAATTTTCGGTTTTTACCGATGCTATTAAAATGTCTATACTAGCAATTGAAGTATCGGTAGTTGGTGCTACAAAACTAGTGAAAGACTTTAAGTGAGTTGAAATTGCTTCTGCGTTGGCAATTCTCGCCCCAAAAGTGTTTTCTGAAAAACTTGCCATAAAAAATATAATTTAAAATACACACAAAATTGTCTGCGGTTTATTTGTATCATACTTTGTGCCAATGGTTACAATAATTGTGTAACATATTTTTTGCTTTGTGGATGTATTTAACTTGTTTGTAGATAATTATTTTTGATTTGTGTAAAGTGCAAATGGCTTCGTGTAAGATTACTTTTGAATTGTGTAAAACACAAGTGGCTTCGTGTAAAATATAGATGGCTTAGTGTAAGATTATTTTTGAAGTGTGTAAAACACAAGTGGCTTCGTGTAAGATTAATTTTGAAGTGTGTAAAATACAAGTGGCTTCGTGTAAAATATTTTTTGAAGTGTGTAAGATTATTTTTGAAGTGTGTAAAACACAAGTGGCTTCGTGTAAGATTATTTTTGGATTGTATAAAACACAAGTGGCTTCGTGTAAAATTATTTTTGAATTGTGTAAAGTACAAGTGGCTTCGTGTAAGATTATTTTTGAAGTGTGTAAAATACAAGTGGCTTCGTGTAAAATATTTTTTGAAGTGTGTAAGATTATTTTTGAATTGTGTAAAATACAAATGGCATCGTGTAAGATAATGATGGCTTTGTGTAAGATTATTTTTGAAGTGTGTAAAATGCAAATGGCTTCGTGTAAAATATTTTTTGAAGTGTGTAAGATTATTTTTGAAATGTGTAAAATGCAAGTGGCTTGGTGTAAGATTATTTTTGAAGTGTGTAAAGTGCAAGTGGCTTCGTGTAAAATATTGATGGCTTTGTGTAAAACACATTAAGCCATTTCGTACTCAACAATATTGGGTTGTGGCAATTTACTTGAAGCGTTTAATATTTCAATTCCTACAACATTACTATCATTATCGTAATCTACAATTACGCCTTTGTTGTCTTCACTTTCAGAAATAGTGTTATTGTTTAACTGTATGTATAACACATCTGTTTGTTTATCGTATTTTATTTTCATAGCTACTATTTTTGAGTTTTACTTGTTTTATATGCAGTGATAATTAAAGGTGGCGTTTTATCTAAATAAAAACATCACCTAACAGTAATAGTAGCCTAATAACAGGTGCCAGCAAAATATATATCCACTTGTGGTATCATCTTTAAAAATAAAGGCTTGGAACATCTGTAAAAAAACGGGTTATTTGCAGCAATCAAAAATCTATTTCATGCTACCAAAGTACAAACGTGTTCTTTTAAAATTATCTGGCGAGGCTTTATTGGGCGAACAACGCAATGGCGATCCATTTAACCCCCAAATTATAGAACAATACGCCCACGATATTAAAATGGTTACCGATATGGGCGTACAGGTGGCAATTGTAATTGGTGGTGGCAATATTTACCGTGGTATGAACGAGGCCGATAGCGGTATAGAACGTGCTCATGGTGATTATATGGGTATGCTTGCAACCGTAATTAATGCTATGGCTATGCAGGCAATGCTAGAAAAAATTGGCGTTTATACCCGTTTACAAAGTGCTATTAATATGGAGCAAGTAGCCGAACCCTATATTCGTAGAAAAGCATTGCGCCACTTAGAAAAAGGCCGTGTGGTAATTTTTGGTGCTGGTACTGGCAACCCCTATTTTACTACAGATACAGCCGGTAGCTTACGTGCTATAGAAATGAAAGCTGACGTAATTTTAAAAGGTACAAGGGTTGATGGTATTTACAATGCCGACCCCGAAAAAGACCTAACCGCTACTAGATTTGAAAAATTATCGTACCAAGACTGTATTACCAAAAACCTAAAGGTGATGGATATGACAGCCTTTACACTTTGCATGGAAAATAAAATGCCAATTATTGTATTTGACATGAACCGCCCTGGCAACTTATTGCAAGTGGTAGAAGGTAAAGATGTAGGTACTTTAGTAAGCTAAAGCATATTAATTGTAAATGCGCTTACTTATTTGCCCGATTATAAAAACCATGTAAGCACGTGCATTTGCAATTTTGTTACAACCGTTGATGTAATTAGTATTGGATGCCGTGCTTAGGCAAGATAACTTCACTTTATGAAGAAAATACCATTTGTTTTATTGGGGCTTACTATAACAGCTTGTGCATTTGCGCAGCAAAAATTATCATTACAAGATGCTGTAAACACGGCTCTTAAAAACAGTTACGATATACAGTTAGCCAAAAACAATCTTGAAATAAATACCATTAATAACCACATTGGTATTGCGGGTGGCTTGCCTACTGTTTCTGCTACCGCTAACGATAACGAACAGCTAACCAATATCAATCAAAAATTTTCGGACCCTTCGCGTAATGCACAGCAAACTGGTGTTGCCTCTAATGTACTAACTACTGGTGTTACAGGTAGTATTGTATTGTTTAATGGCTACCGTGTAGTGGCTACAAAAAATCGTTTAGCGCAATTGCAACAGCAAAGCACCTCGCTACTAAATGCCCAAATACAAAGCACTATTGCTAGTGTAATGACCAAATACTACGATGTAGTAAGGCAACAGAGTTACCTAAAAACTATTGCTCAATCTATTGAAGTATCAAAACAAAGACTTAGCATTTTACAAACACGTAGAGAGGTTGGCTTATCTAACAATGCCGATTTGTATCAAGCACAATTAGATCTAAATGCTTTGATGCAACAGCAGCAAGCACAGCAATTAGTAATAGACTTGGCTAAAACAGATTTGCTAACCCTGATGTTGTTAAAGGCAGATAGTAGCCTTTTTATTAACGATACCATTTTGGTAAATAATAACCTTAGCCTTGATGCTATACAAGCGGGCATCAAAAACAACCCCCAAGTATTGGCTGCCGAGCAGCAAATAAAAATTAATGGTTTAATAGAAAAAGAAACTGCCGCACTACGTTACCCTACTGTAAGAGTGAATACCGGTATTAACTTTAGCAACAATAAAACGGCTGGTGGTTTTTCGTTGCTTAACCAAAGCTATGGCCCATTTATTGGGCTTAATGTAGTTATTCCTATTTATAATGGTAGTGTATTTAAGCGTCAGCAAAAAATAGCCAACATTAATACCAAAAGCGCACAAACACAGCACGATATGCTATTAAGAGATTTTGAAGCCAATGCCGTGCGTAGCTATCAATCTTATACCAATACCTTGCAACAGTTAAAAACCGAGAACGATAATTACCAACTATCGCTTAAACTATTAGACCTAGTATTGCAACGTTTTCAACTAGGCCAAGCAACTATTATAGATGTAAAGCAAGCGCAGCAAAGCTTTGAGAACGAAGGCTACAGACTTGTAAACCTAAGCTATGCCGCAAAAGCAGCAGAAATTAGCTTACAGCAAATAGCCAATAAATTAACATTTTAGTACTACAAACACTTCACCTTTAACAACAAAAAAAATATGGCAAGCACCAAATTAACCATCAGTAACAATGGCTCGGTACGTGTAGAGGGCAACTTTGAAATTGTAGATATGCAAGGCAATACATACGACCTTGGCGGTAGAGAATTAGTATCTATTTGCAGATGCGGTTTATCTAAAAACAAACCTTTTTGCGATGGTGCACATCGTGGGCATTTTGAGCATGAAGCAGTAGCATTTGCATTGCCACCTAAAAAAGTTTAGTATTTACCACATAGGCACAATAGGCACATAGGTTTTACGAAGAACATTTTTATATAAAACGCTATGTGCCTATTTGGTAAATAAAGTTACTTGGCTACTTCTATTTTTACCTTCTTGTTTTTAATACGTTCGTCACGTATTAAACGCAGCACTTCGCCTACTTTATTTTTGCGTACCGCCACAAAACTAAAAAAGTCTTTCACTTCTATTAGGCCAATATCTTCTTTTTTAAGCTCGCCTTTGTTGCCCAAAAAGCCTACAATATCTATCTTGTTTACTTTATCTTTTTTGCCAGCGGCAATAAACAAGGTGGTCCATTTTGGTTTTTCGGGTAAGGGGCTATTGTTTGGTACTATTAATTCTTCAATGTTTTGGTCAATAAATTCGGGCAATGTTTCGCCTGAAGATAATAGTAAAATAGCTGTACCACTTGCTTCCATGCGAGCGGTTCTGCCGTTGCGATGCACAAATACATCTTCGGTGGCTGGTAAGTGATAATGTATAATGTAGCGAATATTGGGAATGTCTAACCCACGAGCCGCCAAATCGGTTGTTACCAACACATTGGTACTACCATTTCTAAATTTACACAAGGCACTATCACGCTCTTGCTGCTCTAGCGCACCATGGTAAAATTCGTTGCTAATGCCTTGTTTTGCTAGCAAATCACTTGTACGATTAACCGATTCTCTATGGTTACAAAATACAATGGTAGACCGATTGCCCAAGTGGCAAATAAGTTTAAACACTGTTTCTATTTTATCTTTATCGGCACTTAGTACTTTTTGTACAAGCAACTTGTTACTGTTATCTTTTTCGGTAGGTAAATAATTTAAGCGTTTTGCGTTGGTAAAGCCTAAAAATTCGGGTATATCTACTGCTTCGGTTGCCGATGTGAGAATACGTTTTTTAACCGATGGTAAACTGCTTATAATAAAAGATACTTCATCTTGAAAGCCCAGTTCTAGCGATTTGTCAAACTCATCAAGCACTAAGGTTGTAATGGTATCAATAGTAATGCTGCCCCTACGAATATGATCGGCCAAGCGGCCCGGTGTACCTACAATAATTGCAGGTGGCTGTATTAAATTGTTTTCCTCTGTTTCACGCTTGTGGCCACCGTAGCAACTGGTAATTTTTAAGCCTGTACCCATTTGCTTAAATACATCTTCTATTTGCTGCGCTAACTCACGAGAAGGTACAATTATAAGGGCTTGTGTATTTTTATTGGCTGCATCTAGCAGCGGCAATACTGGCAGCATAAAAGCCAAGGTTTTACCCGAACCTGTGGCAGATAAAAGTATTACGTTATTGTGCTGTGCATTTGCCAATAGCGATGCTTCTTGCATTGGGTTTAAAGCATCTATTTTAAGATTTGCCAATATAGTGGCCGTAGAAATAGGTAAGTGTTGCATTGCCGCAAACCTACGGCTTATTTGTGTGTGTAGTAGTTATTTACCCATTATTGGCAAAGGGTAAACGCATTATAATTTGCGATTTTTATACAAATAAGGCAGTTAATTATGTTTAGGAGATAAATTAACTTGATACCAAACGGTTTTTTCTATTGGTTGATGAGACACCAAGCGATAGAGAATGGCATTTTTACCACGATGAATTGCCTAACGTAAACCTAGAATGACATTTCTACAACCATGAATTGCCTAGCGTAAACCTAGAATGACATTTCTACAACCATGAATTGCCTAGCGTAAACCTAGAA